>JARLJD010000022.1 GCA_031291395.1 Alphaproteobacteria bacterium
CTGTTCACCTCGTCAAACTTCAACATCCTCAAGCCCTCCTGAATTGCCCGTTCGATTTTCATCTCAGCCCCCATGTACAAAACGGGAACTATCGGACATTTCATTGGCTATCTAATCGGACAATTCGTTGAACGCCGACAGAAAGTAAAAAACTTCTTGCCTCAAACGCTTTCGGGATCATACGATACATCTGCGTATTTTTGTGGTTTTTTACGTTTGAGAGAGACCATGCTTAATTTGAAAAGTGAGCAACATTTCAATTCAACGGCTGTACCAGCCGACTTGATTAAAGCCGCGATAATACTTGCGAGATACGACCCAGAAGAGGAAAAGCGCGACGAAGGCGGTTGCGGAGGCTCAGGCCTTTCCATCAAACTGAAAAAGTGCCGAGAATATAACGTCAGTACGGGTGTCTTGGGCTGCAAGCGTTATAATGGAAAAGCTTCCTTAACGCTTACTATCATAGAGAACGGAGAAACAGTTCTTTGGTGCGAATTATCCGCAGAAAAATCATTGGCGGGATTCTTCCGCCGTTTATTAAAAACCGAAGAAAGCGTGACAGGCTATATACACGAAGGGAAATGGATCAATTTCATTCTGGCTTCCGCAAGCGCTTTGGAACGCGAGCAAAAAGCACCGTCCACGCCATTGCTTCCCGATAACCGCGCTAAAAACAACCGGCCTTTTCTAATCGCGTAAGTTTTCTACGGCGCGCTCTTGATAACCCCCGCCGGATCGACCGGCTTGCCATCCTTGCGGGTTTCAAAGTGCAGTTGCGGCGTGGATACGTTGCCGGTTTTGCCGACGGTGCCGATCATGTCGCCTTGCGCGACGATGGAATCCTTCTTGACCAGAACGCGGTCAAGATGCGCGTAGGCCGTGACCCAATCTCCCTGATGCCGGATCAGGACAAGATTGCCGAAGCCTTTCATCTCATCTCCTGTATAAGCGACAGTTCCGGGCGCGGCAGCCACCACCGGAGCGCCCTTGGGCGCTCCGATATTAATGCCGTCATTGTTCGTCCCCGCGCCTTTCGCGCCAAAGCTCGATAATATCGGCCCTTGCACCGGCCATATCATCGGGATCGACGCTTCCGCCGTCCTAGATTCCGTCTGAGGGGCGGCAGGTGCCGTCGTTGCCGTTGTCTCCGCCTTTTGCTGCGCAGGCAGCGGTCGGTTAAGCGCCAGTACGGGGCTGGCCGCAGCAGCAGAAGGCTGGCCACCCGAACGAAACGCGGGCGAAGGCGGCGGTGTCAACGGTTGCGGTGCGGCGCTGGCAGGCGGCGGCGCTTCGACAGGCGCCAACGGCTGCGCCGTCACGGCGGCCGGTTCGATGGGAGCCAACTCATTCTTTTCCACCGATTCTAAAGGCGCTGCGGACGGAGGATTCATTTCGCCGCTATAACTCTCACCATTTGCAGGCAACACCAATCGCTGCCCGGGCCTAATTTCAAAAGGCGATTTCAAATCATTGAGCACGATCAAGTCGCCCATCGACACATTATGGTCGTGCGCGATCGTATAAACGTTTTCGTTACCCTTGACGGTGATCGTTTCCCCCGCCTGAAGACCGGAACGTTGCGGCAAATAAGGCGGCGGCGGGTGGAAAACAGTGCAAGCGGAAAGCGCGGCGAGCAGAACCAAAGCGTTCGTTATTCCCGCGAAAGCGGGAATCCAGCGCGAGCGATAGCGAGCATATGAATCCAACGTTGCTTCAATTTGAATCGCCGATTGATTCATATACCGCGCGGACGCGCGGCGATGGATTCCCGCTTTCGCGGGAATGACGGCCCATAGGGAACGAATAAGTCCAAACCTCATCCGATCTTCTCCACTCCGCCCATATATTTCCGCAGCGCTTGAGGAACGACAATCGATCCGTCCGCTTGCTGATAATTTTCCATAATCGCGATCAGACAACGCCCGATCGCGACGCCAGAGCCGTTGAGCGTATGCACGAATTCCGTCTGCTTCTCGCCCGCGGCGCGGCAGCGCGCGTTCATGCGCCGCGCCTGAAAATCCCCGCAGTTCGAGCAGCTGGAAATCTCGCGATAGGTGTTTTGCCCGGGCATCCACACTTCGATGTCGTAAGTCTTGCGCGAAGCGAATCCCATATCCCCCGTGCATAAAACGATCGTGCGGAACGGAAGTTCCAAACGCTTCAAAACCGTCTCGGCGCATTCGGTCATGCGTTCGTGTTCGGCTTGCGATTGATCGGGCGCCGTGATGCTGACCAATTCGACTTTGTAGAATTGATGCTGCCGCAACATCCCGCGCGTGTCTTTGCCAGCAGATCCCGCCTCGGCGCGGAAACACGCCGTGCGCGCGGTCACGCGCAGCGGCAATTTCTCGCGCTCGACAATCGCGTTGTTGACGAGGTTGGTCAGCGGAACTTCCGCCGTCGGAACCAGCCACAACGGAGGATCGACGGAAACGCGATCCCCCGTCCCTGCCCGCGCCACCTCTGCGGAAAGGCTCGCCATTCCCGCATAGGCCGAAAACTGATCGTCAATAAACTTGGGCAATTGCGCCGTGCCATACATAATTTCCGTCTTGACCAGCAAAGGCGGCGAAACTTCGGTATAGCCGAATTCTTCCGTGTGCAGATCGAGCATGAAGTCGCCCAAAGCCCGCTCCAGACGCGCCAATGCGCCTTTCAAAATCGTGAACCGCGCGCCGGACAATTTGGCCGCGTTCTCGAAATCCATCAGCCCCAGCGCCTCGCCCAGATCGAAATGTTCGCGCGGCGCGTTGATCAACGAGGGCTTGCCGATGCGCCGCAATTCCTTGTTGTCATGCTCGTCCTTGCCGTCCGGCACATCGTCGAACGGCATATTCGGCAAGCCGCTCAACATCTCCTGCAGCTTGCGCCCATTGTCCTTATCCTCAATCTCAACAAGCGCTAGACGGTCTTTCATCATCGCGACCTGCTGCATCAAAGCGTCGGCGTCGCCCTTCTGGCGCTTGATCTCGCCAATCTGCTTTGACAGATCGTTGCGCTTGGCCTGCAGCTCCTGCATCTCCGTCTGCGCGGCGCGGCGCGCGCTGTCCAGAGTCAGAATCTCCGCCGCCTTAGGCTCCAACCCGCGCCGCTTCAGCGCCTTGTCAAAAACTTCAGGTTGCTCGCGAATAAAACGAATGTCGTGCATAGAAGAACTGGGGGTTAGGGGTTAAGGAAAAAGAAGAATAGCGGATAGAGAAGAGACGGCGTTAGGAAATGAGTAAGGCAACTGGTGCTGTAAAAGCGGTGGAATCCCCTCCCCCTCTATGGGGGAGGGTTAGGGTGGGGGTGGTAGTTACGCAAGAGATGTCTTTGCAAGTTAAAAGAGATTGTAGCGGCAAGACCACTCACACGCTTAAACATCACCCCCACCCTACCCCTCCCCCATAGAGGGGAAGGGAATCACGCCGTTTCTGCTTCACTTTTGTTTCAAGCATCAAACAGAGCCACTTGTTTCCTCACGTCGTCTTAGAAGTTAAAGACGAAGAAAGCATCTGCCTTCCTACTCTCTCTTCCTCTCCACCCATCTTGCCCCAAAAATAGACAACTCGTAAAGCAACATCATCGGGATCGCCAGACTTAGCATGCTGACGATGTCGGGCGGGGTCAAAATGGCGGCAGCTAGGAAGATCAGGACTACAGCATAACGCCGAAAAGAAGACAATTTTGCGGCGGAAACAACCCCTGCCCGCGCCAGCAAGACCAAAATGACCGGCAATTCAAAAGCCAGCCCGAAAGCGAAAATCACCGTCATCGACAGCGATAAATACTCGCTGACGCGAGCCTCCAGCTCAATCGGCAACGTCTCGGTCGTCCCCGGCATTTGAAAGCTCAGGAAAAAACGCCACGCCATAGGAAACACAAAGTAATAAGCCACGGCCGCGCCAATCAGAAAGAAAACCGGCGTCGCGACCAAAAACGGCAGGAAAGCCTTGCGCTCGTTTTTGTAAAGCCCGGGCGCGACGAACATCCAAATCTGCCCCGCAACGACCGGAAACGCGACAAAACAGCCCATCCAAAAAGCCAGCTTGATATAGGTCATAAAGGCCTCGGTCAGGCCGGTATAAATCAGCTGCCGATGTTCGCCTGCCGAGGCCTGCGCCAAAGGCCGCACCAGAAAGGCGTAAATATCCGCCGCAAAAAAATAACTGACAGCGAAACCGATCAAAATCGCCAAAATGGAATAAATCAGCCGCTGCCGCAACTCAGCCAGATGCGCTAGAAGGGGTTGCTTCAACGGATCGATGTCATCGGAAGGGATCATGCGACACTAAAACTCTTGTCATGGCGGAAAGAATAAAGACTTCACTCCTGATTCCGGCTGTCGCCTGCCTCACGCTCCAACACGGAGTCGGAAGGACGATCCGGTTTATCTTCTTCCCGCTTCTCCCCCATCTCCGCCTCGAACGCGATCTGTTCGAACGTGCGGTGGATATCCTGCGCGAAACGACGCGCTTTGCCGACCCAGCGGCCCATCGCATACATGACTTTCGGCAAGTCCTTAGGCCCGATAACGACCAGCGCTACCGCCCCGATAACCGCCAGTTCGGGCCAACCGATGTCCAGCATGGCATGCCCTAAGCGCCGGAAGAAGGCGAAGACGGCGGCGGAAGCGGCTTATTGGCGTTGTCAGTGTCGGGCTTCTCCACCGCCCCATGCTCGCCATTAAGCCCTGCCTTGAAATTGCGTACGCCTTTGCCCAGATCCCCCATGACCTGCGGCAACCTGCCGGCCCCAAAGACCACCAGAACGACGATAAGCAGCAAAATGATGTGCGTGATGCCGAATCCCATAGTTTTCCTCTTTGATTTTAGGAAGAGAGAGGAACTATAGCCTCTTTAGAACCGCCTGAAAACCCCATGCTGAAATTCAGTTGCTTTTTGGTTTGTTCCCTCCAGAATGCCACTGTGGGTTTGGGAAGTTCGCCTTATAGTCTGCATAAGGAAATAAGTGAGCCTGTATTTGTGAGTTAGAAACAGCTGTGCCGCAAAAGCGGTGGAATCCCCTCCTCCTCTATGGGGGAGGGTTAGGGTGGGGGTGATGTTTGAGTGTGGGGGCGATCGTGCCGTAATAACCGTCTTCAATATTCCGTGCCTATCCGGTTTTCACCCACTCCACCTACATGTGGGGTGAGCCCAATCTCCTGAATAAAGTTCGGCGTACGTTGGTGCGGTGACATCGCCAGCAATGCCAAGCAGAGAGCGGAAGGCGCTGAACGGATAAAAA
>JARLJD010000178.1 GCA_031291395.1 Alphaproteobacteria bacterium
CCTCCATGGTTTGCGAAAAATCTTTGCTACGGCCAATCTTGACCGGCTATTCGCTTTTCTCCACCAGCTTTTTTCTCCACGCTTGCCTTTGAAACCCCTGCTAAATATGGGGCTTTAAATGCGAGTCGAGTACTATGATTCCCTGTTAACTTTTTCACACTCTTCGCTAACGGCGGTTTTTGCCAAACCAAGATCCAGACAGAAAAACTCCTGCATCGTTTTTTGGGTGTTAGCCCTGTAGTTTTTCAAGCGTTCAAAAACTCTTTTTTCTGCCAAGCCGCAATCAACAGCCCCTTTCTGAAAGCGGCATTTGAATTCCCCCGGCGTGCCGGTGTTCGCGTCGCGGTTTAAATCATCGGCGCGTTTTTCACCCGAATGACGCGTGCAGCCGATTTTCAGATAATTCCACGCCAACCCTCTATTTGTAAGAATATAAACGACGCCGGGAACGCCGTCATTTTGGTCGTAATTGGCAATTTTCTTCTTAGAAAATTTTTTCAACGAATGCTTCTCTGGAATAGCCATTAACGTCTCACATTACTTTGCCGCAATCTCTGCCGCCTTTTTCTCCACCAACTCCGCCAAATGCTCGACAATATCATCCCCGCTATAACGATGATCGGCTTGCCCTGCGATATAAACCTGATGCGTGCCTTTGCCGCCGCCGGTAAAACCGATGTCGGTCATCATCGCTTCGCCCGGGCCGTTGACGACGCAGCCGATGACCGAGACTGTCATCGGCGTTGTGATGTGCGATAGACGCGCTTCCAAAGCCTCGACCGTTTTGATGACGTTGTAGTTCTGCCGCGCGCAAGAGGGGCAAGAGATGATCGTGACGCCGCGGCTGCGCAGCCCAAGCGATTTCAGGATTTCAAAGCCGACGCGCACTTCCTCCGCCGGATCCGCGGACAGCGAGACGCGCAGCGTGTCGCCGATGCCCGCTTGCAGCAAAAGCCCCAGCCCGAGCGAACTTTTCACCGTTCCGGCGCGCAAGCCGCCCGCTTCGGTGATCCCGATATGCAACGGATAATCGCAAGCCGCCGCTAAAGCTTTGTAAGCCGCGACCCCCAAAAAAACGTCCGAGGCTTTGACGCTGATCTTGAAATTGGTGAAGTCGTGGTCTTCCAGAATTTTGGCGTGGCGCAATGCGGACTCCACCATAGCCTCGGGGCACGGCTCGCCGTATTTTTCCAGAAGTTCCTGTTCCAGCGATCCGGCGTTCACGCCGATGCGCATCGCGCAGCCGTGATCCTTGGCGGCCTGAACCACTTCGCGCACGCGCGCGTTCGACCCGATATTGCCCGGATTGATGCGCAGGCACGCCGCGCCCGCCTCGGCCGCCTCGATGCCGCGCTTGTAGTGAAAGTGGATGTCGGCGACGACGGGGACATTCACGGCTTTGACAATTTCTTTCAAAGCCGCTGTGGATTCTTCATCGGGGCAGGAAACGCGCACGATGTCGGCGCCTGCGTCGGTCATCGTGCGGATTTGCGCGATCGTCGCCGCCGCGTCTTTGGTCAGCGTGTTGGTCATCGACTGTACGCTGATAGGCGCGTCACCACCGACCAACACATTACCGACGTTAATTTGGCGGCTTTTGCGGCGAACGATCTGCCGCCACGGCCGATGCGCCTGCGCGTCATGATTTCCGGACATTCGGGTTCCCTCCTTTAAAATTTAGTGATCCGCGGCCAGATGACTGGGATCCAGCGAAATATTGCGCACGAGATGCGGCGCGCCGCTGGCGACTTTTGGCAAATCCTTGCCGTCCAAAGACAAAACGATTCCGTTGCCGTTTCCGGTGGTTAGGGACAGGCCGGGTTGACTCGGAACTTTATAGCTGTCGCCGGGCTTCAAGACATGATCAAAAAGCGTTTTGCCGGAATCGTCGGTGACCATCACCCAACTATTTTGCGTAGCCCTGATGACGATGCGCGCGGCGGCGTCCGGATCGCCGTAAACATGATTGGTCTGCGCTTTTTCGGTTTCGGCCTCTTTCTCAGCTTTCTTTTCAGCCTTGGCCGCTTCTTTGGCTGCTTCTCTGGCTTCGGCTTTGCTTTCTTTCGCGCTTTTGCCAAGATCGTTGTCTTTGGCGGCGGGAAGCTCTCCCGAGACGACAATCCCGGGCGCAGCCGGAGGAATGGCCGGAGTTGAAGCCGTGGGTGCTGGGGGAGAAGAAGCCGGTTTTGGCTCTGCCGCCGTTGGCGTAGGCGCTGGAATCGTTGCCGCCGGAGCAGCTGGCACGCTGGCCACCGGCGCTGTCAGTCCCGCCGCGGCATTGGCGTCGGCGGCAGGAAGGGGCTGAACAGCCACGGGCAGAGGTGGCGGAACATTAACAACGGCGCGGTTGGCGGAAGAGAATCCATACCAAAGCGCATAAATCAGCAAAACAACGACCGTCGCCCCAACCATAATAATACCGGAAGGCGCCCTGCCTTCGGAAACGGGGGTTGGCATCGAAAGAACCGGCTTTTTGCGCCGACCCGCCATTTCATAGCGATAGCGATCCACGGCTTCCTTGCCGTCCACGCCCAAAAAATTGGCATAGGTTCTGAGAAAACCGATTACATAAGCGTCCGCCGGAATTTCGTCATAGCGGCTGTTTTCCATCGCGATCAGGAAAGCGGGCTTGATCCGCAGATATTCGGCGATCAGATAAAGATCGTCGCCCCTTTTCAGCCTTTCCGTGCGTAAAATATCCCCAATGCGGTCGGATCTTTGGTTTTGCTTTTGTTTGGCTTCCGGCCTTTGCGCGGGTTTTGGTTCGGGTTCCTGTATCACCACAACGGGTTCGTGCAGCGGGGCGGACTCCGGCTCCGGTTCGGGTAAAACCGCGACAGGTTCCGGATGCGGCTCTGGCTCTGGCAGAATCAAAGCAGGTTCCTGAGGTTTGGGCATAGCCACGATCCGCGCAGCCATAGGCGATTCTTCCTTGGCGGGTGCGGACTTAGGAGAAGGGGGCTTGCGCTTATTCTTTGACATGACCGGACATTAGAAGAAGTGGGTTAAAAAGGCAAATAGACAGGAATAGAGTGACGATTTTTGTGACCCCAAGAGGTGTACGACACCCTCTCCACTTTTGGGGCTGAGGCTGTTTTTATTGAGTCAAAACAGTAAAAGGTATGAAAATGGGCCCCGAGACGAAAGAAAAGGGATAAGTCCTGAACCTTTATGATGCAATACCAAATGAGTGTCCTTTGCTAACAAGATCGGTGCATCCTCTCCTCATCAGGGGTTGCGAATTGCGCCCTATTCGACGCATGCCCTGACCGCATAGCCGCACTGGTCGTCGGTATTATAGAAATTGGTGGCATACGGCCCCAGATAATGGACGACTTTGACTACGTCGTCTTTCATCACGACATTAACGGTGCAGAAATTTCTGCTGTGAGATCCGATCGTGTGCGTATAGCCGGTCGGCTTAATCGTATCGCCGACATAACTACTTTGGCTGTCGGTCGAGAGATAAGACCAGACTTCCGTTTCGCCCTCTTTGGCTTTTTTCTTTGGCGGCCCCATACAGGCCAAAACATCCTCGCGCGCCATGCCGATCATGCGTGTTTTGGCCGCAGCCGCATCGTCATCGCGCTGCAGGCTGCCTATACAGCCAGAGAGCAAAGCGACAAAAGCAAGCCAGACAACAGGGCGGGAAACGCGGGAAATCAACATGCCGCATTGTTGCCGAATTGCGAGGAGCGTGTAAAGAGGCTAGGCAATGTTTTTTCACTTTCCCCCCATCTTGTACCACGCGACCAATTTCTCCAACCCATCCTGCAAAGCGGGCAAATCGCGAGGCAAGGGCGCTTCATCGTGGCAGACGGTGGCGATGACGGCGTGGCTATAGGGCTGGCCCAATTCGCACACGGCCTTTTTCCAGCGGCGATAGGCGGCCTCCTGCGCATCGGTGCGTTCAGGCGCGGCATAGAAAAAATCGCGCGCGCGCGCTGCGCCGGAATAACTGCCGGTCACATGCGCGGCTATCGCGGCAGCGTGATAATCGGCTTTCAGGCGCAATCCGGCCTCGACCTGAAGCTGACTCAACAAGCGCTTCATCGCCAGCACGTCGAGGATATGTTCCTCGGTCGCGCGCGCGGCGAGGACGCCCGCGCTGTCGGTCAGTTCAAGTGCGCGGCCCGAATGCTGCCAGCGTTCGGGTGTGCCATGATCGCCACCGCTGGAAATTTTGCGGAATCTTTTGTCGCTTGAAACGGGGGCGCGTCGGGAACGGGATGCCATAAGTCCTCCAATAAAAGGGAATAGAGAACGCAGGATTTATCACAATACCTCGTGGATGTCAATGATATTTCCCATTTATGGGATTCTTGCCCCAGCGCTGGGGCTTCGCCTGCGAACGAATCAATGCCGTTTTTTTAGGCGATCCGGATAAAAACATGTTTTCATTCATTCCTTCCGTGAAATATGCCTGATTTTTGTTTTCGGGGCGGATTATAAGATTTTTCCTTCTTTTCTCCTCTCTTTTCTCCGTTCCCAAACTCCATTCCTGTGCTAAAAAGGGGAAGCGATTGAAGCTTCAACCCTTTATTCAAGGTTCGTGTTTCCATGTCCCAGCCAGAATCCTCCCTTATGAATCGTCTCGTTTCTCTTTCCAAGCGGCGCGGATTTATTTTTCCGGCTTCAGAGATTTACGGGGGCTTGAACGGTTTTTGGGATTTCGGGCCTTTGGGCGTACAGTTGAAAAACAATCTGCGCGACGCGTGGTGGCGCGCCATGGTCGAATGCCCGCCGATGGGGCTGGACGGCAAGCCGCTTTCGATCGTCGGCATCGACACCTCGATTATCCAGCATCCGAAAACGTGGGAAGCTTCGGGGCACGTCGCAGGGTTTTCCGATCTTATGGTCGATTGTCGCGAGACGAAGGCGCGGTATCGCGCAGATCATATATTGGTTGCTGAGGTTCGAGTTCGTGTCAAAAATAACGAACAGGATTCCACACTGACTGAATGGTTAAGCACGTTAGACGATGAGGATGCATGGGAAACAATCTGCAAGAAAGCTAAGAAGCTTTTTTTGAAAGCAGGCGTTGTTGAAAAAGACATTCAAGTTGCCGATAGGTCTACTTGGAAGCCATTAACGGATATGCCTTCTGGGATGGGACAGGCAGAAGTGTATGGTCCAGATGCCAAAAATAAAGGCACGCTGACCGAACCTCGCGCCTTCAACCTGATGTTCCATTCCTACGTCGGTGTTTTCCAAAGCGAAGACTCCAAAGTCTACCTCCGCCCCGAAACCGCCCAAGGCATCTTCCTGCAATACAAGAACGTCCTCGACACCTCGCGCGTCAAGCCGCCGTTTGGCGTGGCGCAGGTCGGAAAATCCTTCCGCAACGAAGTCACGCCGCGCAATTTCATCTTCCGCTCGCGCGAGTTCGAGCAGATGGAGATGGAATTTTTTGTGCCTCCCGAAGACGGCATGAAGTGGTATGAATTCTGGGTCGCCGAACGTATGCGCTGGTGGGAGGAGCAGGGCGTCAAAAAGGAACATTTGTTCCGCCACGAAATTCCCGACAATGAACGCGCGTTCTATTCGGCGGCGACGTCGGATATCGAATATCTCTGGCCGTTCACCGCGCCGAATTTCGGCGAGCTGGAAGGCGTCGCGTACCGCACCGATTACGACCTGACGCAGCATCAGAAATTCAGCAAGGTCAATCTGGAATATGTCGATCAGGAAAACAGCCGCCGTTATACGCCCCATGTTATCGAACCGGCCAGCGGGTTGACGCGCGGCGTTTTGCTGTTGCTGGCCGAGTCTTATCAATACGACGAAAGCCGCGCCTCGCCCGAATGGCTGAAACTGAAGCCGAGCCTCGCGCCGATCAAGGCGGGCGTGTTCCCGCTGGTCAACAAGGACGGGATGCCGGAAGTCGCCGAAAAACTTTATCTGGAACTGCGCCAGAATTTCACCTGCCAATACGACGCCAAGCAAAGCATCGGCAAACGCTACGCCCGTATGGACGAAGCCGGAACGCCGTTCTGCATCACGGTGGACGGCGATACGCTAAAAGACCAAAACGTGACGATTCGCAACCGCGATACGGCCCAGCAAGAGAGGGTTGCGCTCGATCATGTGAAGGCGTATTTGGCGGGGAAGTTGGTTTAAACCAGAGGGAATCAATTCAACGGTTAAGACAAGCTGTGGAGCAAAAGCGGGAGGATTCCCTCTCCCCCTCTTGGGGGGAGAGGGTTAGGGTGAGGGGGGACTTTGGAATTATATCCTAACCGCCCCCTTCACCCCGACCCTCTCTCCCCAAGAGGAGGGAGAGGGAGTTCCCCTCATGGGGGCAGGCTCTAACCCTCCCCTAATCCTACCGTTTTCGTTCAACGATTGGTTCACACTTTAAAAAGGAACGCATCATGACCACGCAAAAATGGGTTTACGCTTTCGGTAACGGCAAGGCTGACGGAAAAGCCGATATGCGTAATTTGCTGGGCGGCAAAGGCGCAGGCCTCGCCGAAATGTCCAATCTTGGCCTGCCGGTTCCTCCGGGCTTTACGATCACGACGGATGTATGTACGCATTATTACGCGCATGCGCGCAGCTATCCCGATGATCTGAAAGCGCAAGTGAACGCGGCTTTGGCGCAGGTCGAACAAATTGTCGGCGTGAAATTCGGTGACGCCAGCAACCCGCTTTTGGTTTCCGTGCGTTCGGGCGCGCGCGCGTCGATGCCGGGCATGATGGACACGGTTTTGAATCTCGGCCTCAACAAGCAAACCGTCGAAGGATTAAAAAATCAGAGCGGCAATCCGCGTTTCGCCTACGACAGCTACCGCCGCTTTATCCAGATGTACAGCAACGTCGTGCTTGGACTTGAGCATCATTTGTTCGAGGAAGTGATCGACGACGTTAAACGCGCGAAAAATTACAGGCTCGACACGGAATTGACGGCCCAGGATTGGCAGGTCGTGATCGACTCTTATCTTTCCATCGTCGAAAAACATTTGGGCAAGCCATTCCCGCAGGACGTTCAGGAACAATTGTGGGGCGCGATAGGCGCGGTCTTCGGTTCGTGGATGAATCCGCGCGCGATGACCTACCGCAAGCTGAACGACCTTCCGCATGATTGGGGCACGGCGGTTAATGTGCAGGCAATGGTCTTCGGCAATCGCGGCGATGATTGCTGCACGGGCGTGGCCTTTACCCGCAATCCCTCCACCGGCGAAAACGCGTTTTACGGCGAATATCTCGTCAACGCGCAGGGCGAAGACGTCGTCGCGGGCATTCGTACGCCGCAGCATCTGACGATCAAAGGCAAGCAGGAACAAAACTCCACGCTTCCGGCAATGGAAGAAGTTATGCCGCAGGTCTTCGCGCAACTGAACGACGTGCGTTTAAAGCTGGAAAAACATTATCGCGATATGCAGGACATCGAATTCACGGTGCAGCAGGGCAAGCTTTACATGCTGCAAACGCGGTCGGGCAAGCGCACGGCAGCGGCCGCGATCAAAATCGCGGTCGATATGGTAAGCGAAGGCGTGATCGACAAGGCCGAGGCGATCAAGCGCATCGAACCGAAATCGCTGGATCAGTTGTTGCATCCGACGCTCGATCCTAAAGCGAAGAAACAGATTATCGCTAAAGGATTGCCGGCATCGCCCGGCGCGGCTTCGGGCAAGGTCGTGTTCAGCGCCGACGAAGCCGAAGCCCTCACCAATAAAGGCCAGAAAGTCATTCTCTGCCGCATTGAAACCAGCCCCGAAGACATTCACGGCATGCATGCCGCCAAAGGCATCGTCACTAGCCGCGGCGGGATGACCAGCCACGCGGCAGTTGTCGCGCGCGGGATGGGGCGCGCGTGCGTCGCGGGCGCGGGCGATATTCATATGGATTACGCGAAGCAACACATGACGGTTAAGGACGTCATCGTCAAAGCGGGCGACATCATCACGATCGACGGCTCGACCGGCGAAGTGATGCTGGGCGAAATTCCGACGGTGCAGCCTGAATTGTCGGGCAATTTTGCCACGCTGATGGGCTGGGCCGACGACATGCGCCGTTTGAAAGTTCGCGCTAACGCGGAAACCCCGCTCGACGCGCGCACGGCGCGCAAGTTCGGTGCGGAAGGCATCGGTCTGTGCCGCACGGAACACATGTTCTTCGACACCGACCGCATCACTTCGATGCGCGAGATGATTATTGCGGACGACGAGCAGGGGCGTCGGGCGGCTCTGGCCAAGCTGGAGCCGATGCAGAAGAAAGACTTCATTGATCTGTTCACAATTATGGAAGGGCTGCCGGTCACGATCCGTCTGCTCGATCCGCCTTTGCACGAATTCCTGCCGCATGAAGACGCCGAAATCGCCGCCGTCGCCGCCGCAGCGGGTGTTTCGACCGACAAGGTCAAAAAGCGCATGCGCCAGTTGCATGAGGCGAACCCGATGCTGGGGCATCGCGGCTGCCGCCTCGGCATTTCCTTCCCTGAAATTTACGAGATGCAGGTGCATGCGATTTTCACCGCGACAGTTGACTTGGCCAAGCAGGGCAAGGCGCCGATTCCCGAAGTCATGATCCCTCTGATCGCTACGAAAAAGGAATTCGATATTTTGAAAGCGATGACGGATCGAGTCGCAAAAGAGGTTATGGAGCAATCCGGAGTCAAATTCTCCTATCTTGTTGGCACGATGATCGAATTACCGCGCGCAGCTTTGCGTGCGGGCGAGATCGCCGAGTCCGCCGAATTCTTCAGCTTCGGCACGAACGACCTGACGCAAACGACGTTCGGTCTCAGCCGCGACGACGCCGCCAGTTTCCTGCCCGATTATTACGCCGCGAATGTCTTCGAGCAGGATCCGTTTGCGACGCTCGATCAGGAAGGTGTGGGCGAACTGGTCGAAATCGCGTGCGAGCGGGGACGCAAAACCCGCAAGGACATCAAGCTTGGCATCTGCGGCGAACATGGCGGTGATTCGGAATCGGTGAAATTCTGCCACCGCACAGGGCTGAACTACGTTTCCTGCTCGCCATACCGTTTGCCAATCGCCCGCCTGGCGGCGGCGCAGGCGGCGATTGAAGATGAAAGCGACGTGGCGGCGCGGAAAAACGCCGCGTAATCTTTGATTGCCCAAGGGTGCCGTGAGATGAGCTTCCGCTTCAATTCATTGGCAACTTTGGGCGATCCCCCCGTTAATCATCTGACGTCGAGCTATTATGTTGCGGAGAAAAGAAATCTCGCGCGGCAGATCTTTGGCTTTGAAAGTTTCGAAGCGGCAGTCGAGGCTGTCCGAACGGGCGCGGCGGACGTTGCGTTAGTCGCAGGAGCTTATCCGAAAATTCGTGCGATCATTATGGATGAGGGATTGATCTGCATAGACGCATTCGTGGAGCAAATTCCGCCGTTGGTTGTTTGTGGGCTTCAGTCTTGTCGCCCGACAGAAGTGCATACAGTTTATTTGCATCCAGCAACGGCATCGCTTTTGCCAGAAATTAACGCTCGCTTTGCGCAAGTGATTGAAACCCGAGCAACCTCCGCCGCTGCGGTCAAGGCTAAAGGCGATCAGCAAAGCGTTGCGATTTGTAACAAGTTGGCCGCCGATTATTACGGACTCACCATACATCAGGAACTACGACCCAGCCTTAATATGCCGTTTGCGCTTTTTCGGTCTATGAGTTAGCTGATGCGCGGATAACCCCTCCCCACCCGCAAGGGCGGGCAGAGAGGAGGAATTATCGCCGATTCTCGTTCAGAGAACGCGGGGGGTGACTATGAGAGGGACGATCCTACTCATAATCCTCAAACACCGGCAAAGCATTTGGGTTTTGAATCCCCAGTTGCTTATCGCGATACTGCTTATAGACGCTGCGCATTTCGGCGTAGAAATCGAGCGAACCGGATCGCAGGGCGTCATAGTCGTCAAGCGTTTCTTCGCGGCGCGTCAGGCCGTCGGCGGCAAAGTCGGAATAGACGACTTCGTTCTTCACGGCGCGTCCGCCGTCCGCCGCGATCCATTGCCACGGCGACATGACGGTATCTACGCCAAGGCCAAGCGCATCGCGGAAATTCGACGGGCCGAACAGAGGCAGAACCAGATACGGCCCGCCTTGGATTCCCCATACCGACAAAGTCTGGCCGAAATCGCCCTGCTGCTGGTACAAATCCCAACCGTTGGCGACTTCGAAAATGCCACCGACGCCCAGCGTCGTATTGATCAGGAAACGCTGCGCTGTAATACCGGCGCGCGAGGTTTCGCCCTGCATCAGGTTGTTGGCGAAGATCACCGGCTCTTTCATGTTCGACACGACATTGGCGACGCGCGCGCGCATATAATCGGGGATGGAAAAGCGGTACAATTCCGTCAACGGCCGTATCAGAAGCCGGTCGAGAAAATCGTTCACGTCGAACGTGACGCGGTTCATCGGCTCCAAAGGATCGTCGGTCGCTTGCGCTTCGGCTTGGGCTTCGGGCGATTTGGGAACATCCGCGCAAGAAACCAGCGAAATGGGCAAGGCCACAAGAGCGAGGACAAGGAGAAAGCGACGTGGGTGCATAGCCAAACTCGGAAAAAGGGAATCAATGAGGTTCATGAAGGGTAGCTTTTTTCTTGAATCCATACAACATCGGAAGCACCAGAAAAGTGCATAGGAGGGAATATAACAGGGCAATCGTTAATAATTCACCCATGCTGCGCGTGCCCGGGTGTGAGGAAAAGCACAAAGACGCAAAAGCGGCTAACACCGTGGCAGCGCTGAATAAAACGGCTCTTGACATACTCGATTGAAGAAAATCGCGGCGATTATTTTTTGCATAAAATACAAAATAAACCGCATAGGAGGTGCCGAGGCTGAGCAGCAACGGCAGCGCAATGATATTGGCGTAATTCAGCGGCATATTCAGCGCCGCTATCGTTCCCAACGTCAAAATGCCCGCGATCAGCAAAGGCGTCATCATCTTTGCGACATCGCGCGCGCGCCGTAAAACCACCAGAGACAAAAGCGCGATCGCCGCAAAGCCGTAAATTCCGGCGTGAATAAAAGCCGAGGCGACAGTGCGCCCCGATTCCAGAATCGAAACCGGCGTGCCGGAGATATCCGGCGCGATTGTCCGCACGGCTTTGACGAAACGATCCAGCATTTTGGGATCGCGGGGATTGTCATTGACGCCGCGCTTGGGGAAAATTTCAACGAGCCATTTCCCGTCCTTTGCCACCCAATCGCGTTTCAATTCCGGCGGGATGTCGTCCAAGGTCACCGGCTTGGCTTGCATGACGCCGCGAATTTCCTCCAGTTTGGCTTGCAGCGGCGCAATGACGTTAGCTTGCGCGCGTTCCAGCGCCGCATGCGAGCCTTCGCTTGCGAGTTTATCCAGCGCGTCAGCCAAAGCCAGCGCCTCAGGCATTTTATCCCCCGCCTGATGCAGCAAAGCCGCCGTTTTGCGCAGGGCGTCGAGATTATCTTCGTCGCTGGCCGCAGGCTGCCTCGGCAGGGCGAAGGTCGGCGCGAGCAAGGCGGCAGTGTCGGCGATCATCGCCAGCTTTTTATCCTGATCTTCCGGAATAAAGCTGTCGAGCGTCATGACGTGATCGACCTCGGGCAGTTGGGACAGCTTGTCGGCAAGTTGTTGCGCGGCTTGCGGCGAGGGTTGCAGAATTTGCGCAGCATAGGCGTCGGAATCGGGATCCTGCATCGCCTCGAACATCGTCTGAACGGATTCGGCGTTCGGGTTTTTCAAATCCAGCGGATCAAAATCGAAGCGCAGATGCATCGCGGAAATCAATCCCGCCGCCGTCACGGCGAGAATAACGGGAATAAGAATCTTGCGCCGCGTCAACAGGAAATTGTTCAAAGGAGCAAGCGCGGCGTAACCGACGCCCTCGGCCTCTGCCGGAGGCTTGGTCAAAGTCATCAGCGCGGGCAACAACGTGATATTCAAAACAAACGCGATGATCATGCTCGATCCCGCGATGATCCCAAGTTCCGATACGCCCCGATAATCCGTCGGAATGAAGGAAAGGAATCCCAGCGCCGTCGACGCCGCCGCCATAGCCAGCGGCGCCGCGATGACCGCAGCGGTATGGCGCAGTGCCTTAGCGTGATCCGGTTCCAAATGATGCTGATCGCGGTAACGCACGCCGAACTGAATGCCGAAATCGACGGCGATGCCGATAAACATGACGGCGAAAGCGACCGAGATCAGATTAAGCGACCCCACGGCAAAAGTCGCGAAGGCCGTCGAGGTCACCAGTCCCGCGCCCAAAGTCAGCGCGATCGGCAGAACGATGCGCCACGTCCGCATCGCCAGAAACAGCAAGCCGAGAACCAGAAGGGCAGACAGAACAGTCGCCAACCCGGTGCCCTCAGCCACGCTGGCGAATTCCTGATCATTCAGGGGGACGGGGCCTGTCAAGCGGAAGCGTACGCCGTTTGCAGGGGTCAAACCCAATTCAGCCGCCGTTTGGCGCACGATTTTCTCCGCGGCCTCGCCGGGTTGCAATGCCGCGTAATCCAAAACAGGCTTGGTTATAATATATTTACGCAATTCTCTTGATGTATTGGGTGAGGTTGCGGGCGCCGGCATCATCTTCTGCCAATCGAGGGGATGTTCTTTCCCTTCCGCCGCCGCCTGAAACGCCGCTGTGATTTCCTCTAGCGGTTGTTTGATTTGCGCAGGATTTGTCGCCCCCGCTTGCACACCTTGCATCATCATTCCCAGCGTACCCATTAACCCCCGCAGGGAAGGATCGCTGATAACAGTGCCCAGCATCGGTTGCGCTTGCGCAATTTGGTCGAGCGTGTCGCCCAACTCTTTCGTGGAAAGATAAAGCAGCCCGTTCGCGCGGAAGAAGGGCAGGGCGTCGGGGCGCGAAACAAAAGTAAATTTGTCCGGCATCGCAGCCAGTTTGTTCGCCAAAGCGTCAGCCGCCGCTTCGGCCTTATCGCCCGTTGCGCCGTCAATCACGATAACCAGATTGTCGACCTTCTGCGGAAAAGCTGCCTCCAGCCCTTTCTCCCGCTTGCGCCACCCCAGATTTTCGGACAGCAACTGGTTAATATCGGTGTTGATCGAAATGTTTCGCGCGACATAAACCCCCAAAGCCAGACTAAGCAGCAAAGCCCCCACGACAAGGCTTTTCGCAAACCTGCGGCTGAAATCGACAACAGAGACGAGAAGGGGGGCAAGCATGGGAATTTCCCGAGGCTAAGAAGTAAGAAGAAATTATGGCAATTCCAGTAAAACCAGTCTCAAAAAAACTGGCGTCATCCCCGCGAAGGCGGGGATCCATCTTGGCAACAAGAAAGAAAGCAAGTCAGTAAGAAAGATAGATCCGGCCTTCGCGGGGGTGACGCCGGTTTCTCGGCGAAAATATTAGTAAAACTATAAGATTGCCGAAACAAGCTTTTTTGACTATCCCTATGCCTGTCGGGGAGTGGCGCAGCCTGGTAGCGCATCTGGTTTGGGACCAGAGGGTCGCAAGTTCGAATCTTGTCTCCCCGACCATTTCACAGTTTCATGCCGTCCCGCAAGGTTCCCCAAAAAACAGGGAAGAACCCCTGAAAAGCATTATCAGGTTTTTCCTCGGTTGTTGGGCGTCTAGAATTTGTAGTTCAACCCAACGCGCAGGATATTGTTGCTTGACCCGCCTGTGACGTTTGTGGCGCCGATGGTTTCACTGTTTTTGGGGACATCGACGTAAAGATATTCGATTCTACCGAACCAATGGTTGGAAACGCGGGCGTCGAGGCCGCCGCCGATTGTGACGCCGGGATCGACGGTATCGTTTGATCCCACGCCGGATATTTTTGACTCGATATCGGTCAATCCCAAACCCGCGGTTGCGTAGGGAAGCAAGCGGCCCATATCGAAACCGGCGCGACCGCGGATCGTCGACATCCAGTTTTCGTGAAATCTTACGTCGCCTGAATCCGATCGGTTGTTTAATCCCGCAAAGTCGGCTTCGCCGCCAAACACAAGCCTGCCAAGCTGCCAATTATTGCCGATGTCGCCACCGCCCATAAACGAACTATCGGATCCGGAAGGACCTGTAACACCTGCATCGTTGCGAAAATCGCTCCACGCGCCGCCGAGAAAGCCCCCGACATAGAAGCCCCTCCAATCGCCGGAGGAGTATGGCGGGTCGGCGGCCAAAGCCGGAGCGGCGGCGAGGAGGCCGCAAAGGGCTAGGCTGAGCCA
Source organism: Alphaproteobacteria bacterium (assembly GCA_031291395.1). Classification (GTDB taxonomy): domain Bacteria; phylum Pseudomonadota; class Alphaproteobacteria; order UBA9219; family UBA9219; genus CAIXLI01. The sequence goes on from JARLJD010000178.1 coordinate 14,147, forward strand.
TACGGATTGTTTGAGAGAGACCGTTTTTTTCATAGCGTACCTCCTGATGCATGCTTCACCTATTGCCCGACCGATCCCGGCGTTTCGACGCGATAGACGATGTCGACCTGCACTTTGCGATCCGGCTGCAAGCATTGAATCAATTCAGGGCGAGGCAAATTGTTGGGGCTGTCCGCCCGCGGCCTTCCCTTATTGTTCTACGACCGTGTAACGCAGCACGTAAGAGGCTAGATGTCTGTTCTCGACTTTAACATGTTGGGTCAGCGTCGCTCCATTTTCGGCAGTCGCCTCGACAGTGTAGGGGCCGGGCGGCATTTTGACGAGCAGAACGGGGCCTTCTGTTGTCGTATCAAGCACATCATGGCCTTTGCCGTCCTTGATGTCGACGCCGACATTGGCGAGATAAGCCCCTCCCTCCGCGACAAAAAGCATTTTGAGGTTATAGGCGTTCTCTTCCGCATTGATCGCGTTCATGTCGGCTTCCCCAACGCCGCCGGAAATATATTGCACGTCTCCATTGTCGGAAGGCTTGGCCGTGGCCTGCATTTCGTCATCTTGCAAATCTTTGGAATAAGACGCGTCGTCGGACGGATGGACGAAAGGCTGGCCGGGCGCTGCCGTTTCGCCGGAAGGGTCAGCCGCCGACACCGTTGCCGCCGCCATGACGCCAAGCGCAGCGATGAATAAAAGAGATGCCGTTTTCATCAAGAGTTCCCTCCCCTCGATTGAATAAACGCTCTTGGATTCCAGTTTATGACGCGGATAGGTATAAAATGTCCCTTATCTATTGCGTTGTTCTGTATAAAATTTACATAAAGTGAAGACCGTTTAAGAGCGCCGGTCGAATTCTTCTCTATTTCATCACAGGCAAAACGATTAGAATGGTGTCGCTTAAGAAGCGCAGGAATGAGAACTGTCATGCATCCCCTGACAAGGAGGCAACCAACCGTGGTTCATACGATCATCATTCCCAAACCGGCTGCCCTTTCCCGCCAAGACATCAGCGCTTCCGACAGCGAACGCGAACGGCTTCATCGGCAAATGTTGTCTTCGGTTTCGCATGATCTGAAAACGCCGCTGGCCTCCATCATCGGCGCGCTTGAAGTTCTCGATCGCATGAAAGACAAACTGTCCGACGATAAGAAACTTGATCTTAGCTATATTGCCCTGCGGGAAGCTTATCGGCTCGATAATTACATCACCAATATTCTCGACATGGCCAAGCTTGAGAATAACATGGTCAAGGCCAAACGCGAAAAAGCGGAAGCCGGGGACATTATACGCCATTGTCTCAAGAAAATGAATAATCAATTGCGCGACAGCAAAGTAAATCTCAAGACATCGGCTCAGATTGACGTTCTGACGGATCCCGTTCTTTTGTGCCGCGCCATCTGTCTTGTGCTTGATAATGCGGTTCACTATGGCGGCGCGCCGCCAGCTATTGATATTGACTATGGAAAGGACGAAAGGGATTCGTGTTTTATCGGCGTTCGCGATCACGGCGGCGGCATAGCCGCGGCGCGCATGGAAATCATATTTTCGAAATACACGCGATTTGGAAAAGAAGATCAGCAAAACGCGGGAACCGGTTTGGGGCTTCCTATCGGCAGGGCTATTATGAATCTTCTTGGCGGCGATATTACGGCAGCTAATCATCCTGACGGCGGCGCTCTTTTTACGCTGCGCTTTCCTTTACAAGGATTTTGAGCCGGGCGGTTTGCGATCTGCGACCATGCCGTAGATTAGGCTGGTAATGAACAAGATCACAAAAATAACGGAAAGGAATTTAGCAATTTCCGCAAAAGCGCCTGCCAGCCCGCCAAAGCCTAGCATCGCCGCGATCACGGCGATCAAAAAAAACGTTATGCTCCAGTTCAACATGGCGCACACTTATCTGTTATCGAGATTAATCTGGTTCGGGCTTGTCAGAACTCCGGTTGCTGCGCCTGCCGCGCCGCCGAGAACGGCGCCCGCGACAGGGTTGGCGCCGAGTATCACCGCGCCAACCGCGCCAGTGCCAGCGCCAATGCCGCCGCCCGAAAGCGCTCTCTGGCCGGGATCGGTTCCGCATGCGGAAAGCAAACACATCGCCGCAAGCAGGAAAATGCTCGCTGAAGATTTCATGACACCCTCCTTGCTCATTAAGGGATTGTAACGCGACGATGCTAAAATTTCGGCACTGCTGAGGACCGATATTTATAAAAAATCCCTCAAGAGGAAAGGATATCAAGCCGCTTCTGACGCCTCGGATGGCAGAATTTCCATACGATAGCCAACGCCGGGCTGCGTGATGATCATTTGCGGATTCGCAGGGTCTGTTTCCAGCTTCTCGCGCACCAACCCAACGTAAACACGCAAATATTGCGTATTTTCCCCATGCGCAGGCCCCCAAATCTCATTGAGTATCTGTTTATGGGTGAGCATGCACCCGCGATTGGTCATAAAATAACGCAGCAATTCATATTCTTTGGGGGTTAAATCTATTTTGTCTCCTTTCAGAAAGACTTCGTGGCGGATCAGATCCATGCGAACCGCGCCATTCACCAGCTCAGGTTCGCCGCTTTCCCGAACAATGGCTTTGCGTAAATTCGCCTTGATCCGCGCAAGCAACACACCGGCGTTAAAAGGCTTAATAACGTAATCGTCCGCGCCGACATCGAGAGCCGCAACGATTTCTTCATCAACCGCGCGCACGGAAAGCACCACGATGGGAATCTGCGACCATTCTCGAATGGCGGCGATGACTTCCTTGCCGTCCATATCCGGCAAGCCAAGATCGAGCAGGACCAGATCCGGCTTGACCGAGGCGCTCATGCGCACCGCTTGCTTGCCGGATTCACTTTCTTCCACGATAAAATCCGCTGCCGTCAGAAAAATGTTCAACATTTTCCTGATCTGCGCCTCGTCGTCGACGACAAGGATCTTGTCTTTCTTTTCATGCATGGCGACCTCAAGGTTAGGGAACACCAAAGCGCCTTTCAGTATAAATGATATCAGCCCCATAAGTAAGAGCGGCGGAAACGGTAACTTCTGCGTAAAAAAACATAAACAATTTTAATGTTGTTTTTATGTTTTCAGGCTCTTCCCGCATCGCTTTCTTATGAAAGAAACGGCCATTCTAGCTTTGTTAATTGTCTGCGCAGAGACTGCAGGGCGTGGCTGTACAGACCAAGGCTTCTTAAAGAAGGAGGCGGACATGCATACAACCACAGCAGCCACAGATGGCGAAGTGAGCCGTGTCGCAAATGATTTGAGGGAAAGCGCACATCGCATCAAGGATGACGTTGGCGATGCCGCAAGCGCCGTGAAAGAAGACCTGCAGGATTTGGCGAAGAAGGCAGGTCGCCACATTCGCGATATGGCTGATACCGCAGGGCATAGCGCCACAGACGTTGCGGGAATTGCTTGCGAGAAAGTTCGCGACAAACCGCTCCAGTCTCTTGGTATCGTTGCCGGCCTGGGGTTTATTGCAGGTTTGCTTTTTCGGCGCCGTTAAACCGTCTACTAACCGATCATCCGGGGATACAATGCCGGTCATGGATAAATTTCTGGGTCTGGCAACAGTCGGCAGCGCGGTTGCCAACGCGGCGTTGTTGCATCGTCTTGTATCCAATTTAACGAATATTCTGGCGCTGACGCTGGTTGGCGCGTTTATGGGCGGCGTTCTCTTGAGCGGCGGGTTTTTTGCAATCTATTTTGGGCTTGTTCATTATGGTTTTGCTCCCTATGTCGCGACAATGACGGTCGCCGCGCTCATCGTTATGACAATGGCTGTCATTTTCTTTCTGATTGCGTTTCGTATGCGGCAACTGCGCGAATTATCCCGTTACAGCCTACGTCGAGATTTGCCCGGACTGTCCCAAATCGCCAAAATTGCGGAGGCGTTTATGGAAGGATTGTCAACGCCGAAGAGCAAGCCCGACGACTAGTGGTTCAAATCCGTAAGGACCGCTTCAACAACAAAGAGGAGGCAGCCAATGACACGCATTAAAATCGTTCCGGAAGTTCTCGTCCTTGTCTTTCTGGCTCTTGCGGCGTGCAGTTCCAGCAGCGGGGATGGTTCGCCGCCGCCAAACAAAACCACCGTGGTTGTGCCGCCGGGCAGCAGCGCGACAACCACCTACTCTCCATAAGCAAACCTGCACTGGCTTTCGGCAGCGTCAGCTGCGCGGCTCATCACTTGGCCTGAGAAGACGACGCCCGAGCCGGATACCGGCAACCCCGCTTCGTGCAGCGCGTCGGCGGCCCATGTATTGCAAGTATGGAACAGGTTGTATTCGCTTCGCGCCGCATAGAACAGCCCGTCGGGGTTTGTGCTGGGCGCGACCACCTGCGGCCTTCCCGACGCGTCCGTGGCTAGATCATTCCCTATATATGTTGAAAGGGCGTGGCCGCCGCCTGCTGGCAGGACAAGGGTTATCGTGTCTTCGGGGGGATATGCCTCAGGCGGCATGACATTAAGCGCCACTACCTGAATGACCGCAGGGCCGGGAATGGGGCCGAGAAGATACTCGCTCAACGTATGAGGCGGCGCGGTGAAAAATGTTTGTTTGCCATAGCTGAACATAATTACGCGGGCGGCGGGAAATATTTTCCGGTAAAATGCCAGACCGTCGCTCAGTTCCCTTGTCGGTATGCCAATTTCGGCATGCCACGCGTCTCCGACGACGTACACGACATCGCCTGCGGCAGGCCGAGGGCAGGGCGAAGCGACAGTGCTGCACGCCGAAACGGCAAAGACGACGAACAGAAGAGCCGATCGCCGCGCCATTTTGCGTAAGGAAGATAACGGGCAAGCGTTCATGTATGTGGCCATTGTTCCGGCGAAGAAAAGACGCAGCGTCCGCATTGCGGGCAAGCAGCAAAGACAAGAAGCGGCAGAACCGACCTATCTAAAATACCCTAATAATGTTATTCTGTCTTGCGGGCAGACAAGCTAAAGAGGCGCCATGTTTTCTTCGCTTCACCCCACGAAGAAATATTTCCTCGTCATGTTTGTGATTTCCTGTCTGCTGCTCGAAGCGTTTACGCTCGTCATTTATTTCCAGTCGAAAGCGAACAAAGAATCCAACGAGCTGGTTATTCACAGCTACGAAGAACTGGTCGCCGGCAGGCCTGTCCTGATTAATGCAGTTGATTTGGCCGATCTGGAACAGGATTACGCCTTAACTGGCGATCAAACTTATTTGGAGATTTACAAAACTACGCTTTCCGATCTAAGCCGCAATCTGAACGCCCTTGCGATAACGGCCGCCGATAATCCGCAACAACAAGCCGATGCCGCCTTGCTGCGCAAGAAGATCGAACAATTGCAGCAGATAAGTCAGGCGCATCTCAACGCTTTGCAAAAAGAACGGGGAAACGTCGATTGGCTGGGAACGGATATGGTGGCGACCAAACAGGCGGTTGCCGAGGTGCGCAGCGCCTTTGACGCCTTCAATCAAAATGAATCCCTGCTCCTTAATAAACGCGCGCAGGCCGAGAGCATTAAGCAAAACAGTTTTTTATGGACCCTTTTTATGGGAGGCGCCTTGGGGTTGGGCGCGTTGATCGTCGCCAATATAGCCATATTCTCGCTTATCGCCAGAAATACGCAAACCGAGGAAGAATTGGCGCAAGCCAAAGAGAAAGCCGAGGCCGCGAGCCAATCTAAAAGCGATTTCCTCGCGACGATGAGCCATGAAATTCGCACGCCGATGAATGTCGTTATTGGCTTGGCGCAGCTCCTGCTTAAAACGCCGCTGAAGGCCAAACAGCGTGAGATGGCGGAAACGCTGGAGGCCAATGCCGGCATCCTGTTGCGCCTCGTCAATGATCTTCTGGATATCAGCCGCATTGAAGCCGGGCAGGTTGAACTGGAATCGCGGTCGTTTACGTTTGGCGGTATTTTCAGGGCGCTTAACGCCCTGTTTAAAAGAGAGGCGTTGGCCAAGGGACTGACGTTGTCGATCGCAAATAAAATCGGCAAACAGGCCTTCATCGGCGATCCGATGCGCATTCAGCAGATTTTGGTCAACCTGCTCAGCAACGCGCTCAAATTTACCTCGCGCGGCGGCATAGAGGTGACGGCCAGATATGAAATGCAAAACGACACTACAGCCAATGTCCATATAGATGTCACCGATACCGGCGTTGGCATTTCTCCCGAAAAACTTCCCGCTATTTTTGACAAATTCGTACAAGCAGACCAGACGATAGCAAGGCGCTTCGGCGGTTCGGGCTTGGGACTATCCATTAGCCAATCAATAGCTCAGTTGATGGGTGGCGACATTGCCGTCATCAGCGCCCCGAATAAAGGATCGACCTTTACTGTGTCCCTCCTTCTGCAAGTTGATAAGCAAAAGAAAGCCAAGAGTCTGGATGCTGCCGAAAACGTTTTGGTCGCAGCCCCGCCCTTTGAGGGGCAGATTCTTATCGTCGAAGATTATCCGCCGAACGTTATGGTTGCGACCATGATGCTGGAAAACATCGGCTATAAAGTCGATGTCGCAAGCAGCGGGGTCGAGGCGATACAAAAAATTCAGGCAAGGGGGACACCCTACGCCGCCGTTTTAATGGATGTGCAGATGCAGGATATGGATGGCTTTGAAGCAACCCGCCGTATTCGCGCGTTGGAAAAAGAGAAAGGATGCCGTTCTTTCATCATCGCTATGACCGCGCATGCGCTCGCTGGAGATCGCGACCGCTGTCTGAAAGCCGGTATGGACGACTATATAAGCAAGCCCATCTCTCCTGATACGCTGGAGGAAAAACTGCGCGCTTTGGCGAAGGCTTGATAAGCTTTGCAAGAAAACGAGCCACAATCGCCGACGGGCAGTTGTGGCTCGCGCAGTCTTCAAGCTTTCAGGATCAATGCGCCGTACTGCACCAAGTTTCAAACTCATCTATTCTCTTCATCGCATCGTCTCTGCTCAAGCCGTGTTTTTGCTCAAGCTTTTCATAGAACGCGTCAGCGTTTTTTCCATAGAGCTTGACGTCATCGTCGCTCAGCTTCGACCAGACATTCTTGATCTTGGCTTCGACGCATTCGTTTTCTTGCATGCCCATTCCCATGTCGCCCTCTCTGGTTGGAGTGAGGAAAAAACTTTGCCGGCACCGCAACGCCGACAAAGAACTTTAGGCGGGCAATATTAACACAAACGCTTGCGCGAGAAGAATCAAGAAACCGTTTAATTTGAAGCGCTTTTGATCAAGAACCGATAAAAAGGGACAGAGCGCAAAACCATATTTGGAATGGGGCAAAACAGGAAATCGGATTTTTCTATATTTTTTGGAACGTCCTATGGCTTTCCCCAACCGCTTATAAAAAGGCGGTGTGCGTTCGCAATCGGAATCGTAAAAAGCTCATAAAATCGTGCGCGTTGAGGCCACCTTGCCGCTGAAATGCCAAATTCTGCGATAAAATGAAGGCAGGAAGGAAACTTACAGCAACAGGAGGACGCCATGAAACACACACGCAAACTTGCGGCAGTATCCGCTTTCGTTCTGGCGCTCGCTGCCTCATCGGCGGCTTTCGGCGAAAGCGCCGGAAAATATATGGATGACGCCGCTATCACAACCAAGGTCAAAGCCGCGCTTCTTGCCGACCTTCATTTTAAGGCCGCGGACATCAACGTTGATACAAATCAGGGAACCGTCGTGTTGAGCGGAACTGTGGATACAACGGACGATGAATCCAAAGCCGTAAAAGACGCCAATCAGGTCAGCGGCGTTAAAGCCGTGCAAGATCACCTGACGGCCTCCGCGATGAAGCAAGAAAGCAAGCCGACGACGGGGACATCAGGGACATCAGGGGCATATTAATATAAGGTGCTTCAACCCTAACCTTGGAGGGGCGTCATGAAAAATGTCTCGCTCAAAGGGCTTTTGCGTTCGGGGTTTGCCCTTTTCCCTTCGTTCGCTCGCTCCGCTTTGGTTTCGCGAGCGGTTCGCGCGAATTGACTGACGAGATCGGACTCGCTTGTCCGGCGTTGTGACAACAAACAACGGGGGCGGAAGGCGTCCCGCGTCATCCGGCTATTCGCAGTCGGTGTCTTAGCGCTTGGGTTTGGCCTAGGCTATAGCCAACCGGCAAATGAGGCCTTTACCTTGACCGCTCATGCACAGGCCGCTCTTCAAAACGGAGCGGACTTTGGCGGGCGGCCAGCGCCTGCATCTTCGCGCGCGCGAAAGCAGAGAGTCCCGCGCGACCGATTGAACAAACTTTGGGTCAAACGCGCGCCGAGACTGCCGTTGAAGACGCCGCAGCAAGCTTTGGTGATGGCCTCTATCATAGAAAAAGAAGCCGGCAAGAACGCGACAGAACGCGCGCGCATAGCGGGCGTATTCTATAACCGCCTGCGCAAAGGCATGCCCCTGCAATCGGATCCGACCGTGGTTTATGCCCTTACAAAAGGAGCCTTCCGCCTTAGACGCGGGCTGACACGCAGAGATCTTGCCGTTGCCTCGCCATACAACACCTATGTGCATGACGGGCTTCCGCCCAAACCCATCTGCCGCCCGAGCCTTGCCTCTATCAAAGCCGCTCTTCACCCGGAATCAAATAACTATCTGTATTTCGTGGCCAACGGCAAAGGCGGCAACGTCTTCGCCAAAACCATGTTCCATCAAGTCAAAAACATCCAACGGCGGAGCCGCTATGATTACGGGAAAAAAAGCTGATGTCACCCAAGATTGTTTTCCGGGGCGATGTTGTCCCGATTCCGCTCGGAATAAATATTCGCTCCGGCAATTAAAGCTGCAGAGCGGCTATCCTTGAACTGACTGATAAGCATCGGCGCCACCGGTTGGCAAATGGCCATAACCCCCAAAGGGATAGCCATATCTTCCAGGGAAGGCAGCTTCTCAAGAGGCGGCAGAACGCAGCGATGCATGACGCCGTTCACGCCGTCAAAGGTCGCAAGAGCGGAAGGTTCTTGCGGCTCTGGGATAGAAGACGGAACCAGAGACCCCGCCGCCGCAGACAAACGCAACAGAATATTCGGCGTTGTGGTTATTGCCGGAATCGAGTGAACGACATTATCAATGCTTTCCCACAAAGCATAAGCCTGCAGGGGCCAAATCGGTTCGTCCGGCCAGTGTTTGGCAAGCCGAGGAATGACAAAACGTTCGTCGATATCCATGTTGATCGAAAACGGATGCTGTTCTGCCATTACGGCAATATAGTCTCTCACTTCATCATCCAGATTTTCCTCCAGAACGAGGAACGGCGGAGCATCTACGGGAAACGTTGGGAGCTGTGCAAACGGTTCGCTCATTGCGTCCCTCCTGCCCGCAATCATTGAGGGTTGCTATTTTCAGGCTGCGTTCCCTGACCTTGCAACCTCTGCCGCATGTCGGTCAGAAGCTTATCGAGTTTGCCGTTATCACGCTCAATGATTGAGGCGTATTCCTGCCGCTGCGTAACGCTTTGGCTGACGCCGTCGACGATGACATCGATAATGGCGAGCTTTCCGTTGTCTTGCCTGACGCGCCAATCGACGCGCGTCGGTTGCTGGCCGCCGAGATGGACGATCTCGCTGCTGACCATAAAGTCCTTTTCGCTCTCCGACCGAACGCTTGTCACGCGAAAGCTCTCGCCGGAATAAAATTTCATCCGGTCGCCGTAAGTCTTGACGACAAGCTTTTCAAACAGCTGCATATATTCCTGCCGTTGCTCAGGCGTTGCCGCATCCCATGCGCGGCCAACGACAAAATGCCCGATTGTTTTCAGGTCAAAGGCGCTGCGCAGAAGATTGTCGTATTTCTCGGAACGCTGCGTTTGCGTAAGGCTTTTGTCTTTGATAACGCCGAGGGCATTGTTGCCGAGATCCTGAATGAATTTTCCCGCCGGAGTTCGTTGCGCCTGCTCCGGACTGGACGCCGCGTTTGCCGTCGGCGCCGTTGCCTGTGCCCAGCCCGCGACAGGCATAAGGGCGCAGGGGATCAGCTGGAGAGCAAAAACCAGATAAGCCTCTCGCGAAAGTTTAGACATAGCCGCCTCCCTTGGTTCGAGTGGGAACGCTATAAGCTATAAGTTGATTCATCACGGCCTTCCTGACCATCGTTGCTAACGCCAACAAGAATAAATAAATGCAGGGTATAATTTAGGCAGCGCCTGTATAAATTTTCTATAATCAAAATTCGGAATCGTAATGTACGTTCCATAAAATCCTGACCATTTAACGGGAGAAATGAGCGCAGAGATTGCAATGCCATTGTTTCTGGCAGCGCAAAAAAGCTGCGAAATGCCCGAAAAGCTAAACCGGCCTTTCTCGTCTATTTCCCAGCGTTGCTTTCAGGCGCAGCCTCATCGGGGGTTTCTGCGGGCGTCTCTTCATCCTTGCTCGGCAGGGCATCCATGTCTGTCCATGAATAGAAAATCAACACGGTCTTTTTTGTGTTATGCGAAAAGCCATAGCGAGGATCCAGCGCCTCGACCAAATTGCCTTGCTGCGCGTCATACGCGGTAAGGGCAAACTTCGCGACGCCTTTCTGCTCCTCGGATCCATAAAGCGCAATCTGCGGAAAAGTGAAGGGCGTTGTTGAGAAAGGAATGGGTATAGTAAACTCGGGAACGCCGATCAGAAAAGTTTTGCGATCCGTGGACAAAGCGCCGGATCGCGCCTCGATAACGACCCGCGCCTTCTTCCTGTCGTCGACCAGACGCAACTGTTGTTTCAAAAGCCCGGTTCGAATAGCGCCCATCGCATATTTGCTGTCCGTTCCCTCAAAATGGCTGCCGTCGACAAAGACGGGGGTGTTGGGAGGTATTTTCAGAACCAATGAATCTGCGGCGCGTTCAGCCGCCGTCGAAATCAATAATTCTTCCGTTGCCGTACGCGGCGGATTGGATTCAACCGCCGTGGTACACCCGCCGAGCGTCAAAAGAAGAACGGCCAGAGCGACGCGCCTCTTGAACATTCTTGCCTCCTTTTCATGCCCTCGCAAGCTTGGACAACCGCATATCCTTCATAACATTTTCAGAACACGGCGCAAAGCGTGACGTATTCTCCCCTCATTCCGGCGAGGCTTGTGGAAATCAAAATGGCGACGCAACGCGCCTGTGTAAACGTCCGTGCGAATGCTTGGGTCGCGCAGCTCAAAACAAATCATGTTCGTTTTTGTCTTTATGATCGCATATACTGCAGAAGACCCCTTTGTGTGGAAGGATTTTCCGTTTGTCTGCTCTGCTGACTTTCTTTTTGCGTGCGCTGATATGGGGCTATCGGCATAGCTTGTCTTTGTTTTTCGGACAGCAATGCCGTTTTCTGCCCACCTGTTCGGAATATGCCGACGAAGCATTGCGTTTGCATGGGCCGATTAAGGGTACAAAACTGGCGATCAAACGCTTCTGCCGCTGTCATCCTTGGGGCGGGCAAGGGTTTGATCCGGTTCCGCCGCCGTGATTTCAAGAAGCCTGCTTTTCTGAACAGGTGCTGAACCGATTTTTCAATTTGACGCCGCGCCGCTTGAATGCGATTGGTAAGCGCATGAATCCCAATCGTTCTTTCTCCTTATCCTCCCTCATCGTCCGCCTGCAAAGCGCGTCGGGGTGGCGGCGCGTTGATATCGCTTTTGCTTTGGGCAGCGTCATGATGTTGACGATGCCGCCGTTCAATTTTTTCCCGTTGCTGTGGGTCTGCCTGCCCGGCCTGATTTTCCTGCTGCAGGGAACGCAAAACGGGAAACAGGCTTTCGCCGTGGGCTGGAGCTTCGCGTTCGGATTCTTCGTCTTCGGCCTTTACTGGATCGCGGCGTCGATGTTCGTCGATATCAAGCATTTCTGGTGGGCGGTGCCGTTTTCTGTCGCCGGATTGCCGGCTTTCTTCGCGCTTTATTACGGAATCGCGGCGATGATCGCGCGCAAGATCGGCTTATCCGGCGTTCGCGGCGCTCTCAGTTTCGGCTTGCTGTGGTTTCTGGCCGATTATGCGCGCGGGCATATGTTCACGGGTTTCCCGTGGAATCTGCTTGGCTACGCTTTTTCGGGCGCGTTACCGGTTTTGCAAATCACCAGCCTCGTCGGCATTTACGGGCTGACCCTTCTGACCGCCGTCGCCGCTTGCTTGCCCGCAAGCCTTATCGACAAAACGACATCATCCCGCGTCGCCACGGCGTTCGGCCTGATCCTTTTCGCGGCGCTGGCGATCGGCGGGGAAATCCGCTTGCAAACGACCGCCACAGGCGACGTCCCCGGCGTGCGGTTGCGTCTGGTACAGCCCGACATCAATCAGGCCAGCAAATGGCGCAACAGCGAACGCGCGCGCGACTTCCAAAGCTTAATTGATCTTTCGGCGGCGAAAGGCGACAAGCCCGTCACGCACGTCATCTGGCCCGAAACCGCATCGACCTATTATCTTGGCGAAGACGCTCTGCACCGCCAGCAAATCGCCGCCAGCATTCCGGCGGCCTCGACCGTCATCACCGGCGTTATCCGCCGCGAGCTGGATCAAAACGGCGCTACGCGTTTCTATAACTCTCTGGTGGCGGTAGACGGTCTGGGGCGTCTGGTCGCGGGGTATGACAAATCGCATCTGGTGCCGTTCGGCGAATATATGCCGTTCAGAAAATTCCTTCCGCCCGCACTGCATGCGCTGGCCGCCAGCAGTGCGGATTTTACTTCGGGAACAGGAGCCCGCACATTACGCGTGCTCGGCTTGCCGCCCTTCAGCCCCTTGATCTGCTATGAAGTGATCTTTCCAGGCGAAGTCGTCGATCGCAACGATCGCCCCGATTTTATGCTTAATATAACAAATGACGGTTGGTACGGACGCACGACCGGCCCTTATCAGCATTTTGCTATCGCGCGCGTGCGCGCCATTGAAGAAGGGCTGCCGCTTGTACGCGTCGCCAACACCGGAATTTCTGGAGTCGTTGATCCGTTGGGGCGAATCAAAAAGAGATTGGGATTAGACAAACGCGGTTTCATTGACAGCGACCTTCCTTCAGCTTTGCCGCCAACCCTGTTCGGGAAATATGGCGATGTACCCGCAGGAATTGCGTTTCTTCTTATTTCTGCAACAACTGCGCTAGTTTTTATAAAAAAAAGAAGAAAATTACCCCCTATTTGAGCATATGTTCTTGATTTGCATTATCAAATATTCTACTTATATTAGTACGAGATTGTAAAATGCAACCGCGTACGTTAGTTTGCGCCTGCTTAGTCATACATGAGTATTACCTATGGACGTCGCCGCTAAAAATAAGATCAAAAAGACCGAGCTTCGCTCCGAGAATCCGGACCCGGTCGACATCCATGTCGGAGCGCGGTTGCGCATGCGCAGAAATCTTGTCGGCCTCAGTCAGGAGCAGTTGGGTAAGTCGCTTGGCCTGACCTTTCAGCAGATTCAGAAATACGAACGCGGCATCAACCGCATGGGATCAAGCCGCCTGTTCCAGATTGCGAAGACCTTATCCATACCCGTTTCCTATTTCTTTGAAGACCTGCCTTCGACGCTGGGGGCAACGGCGCAACAGGGCTTTGCCGAAAGCGGGCAAGAGCCTTTGGAAGGCGGCAGCGCGTCGGAACACCAAAGCGACTATGACATCCTGCGCCGCCGCGAGACGCTGGAATTGATCCGCGCCTATTACCGCATTCAGGACAGCAAACAACGCCGCAAGGTGTATGAGCTGATCCGCTCGATGTCGGATGAGGGATAGCCCCTTCATTTCAGGTAAGACGCACCACTAACTCGCCGCCGCAATCACCGACAAAAATTGCCCCAGCCGCTCCGTCTGCGGGTTTTTCAGAATATCCGCGCCGCCGCTCTCGACGATCTCGCCGCTTGCCATAAATACGACCTGATCGGCGGCATGCCGCGCGAAGCCAAGCAAATGCGTGATGATGAAGATGCCGATATGCTTCCCGCGCAAAGTTTTCAGATAGGACAGGATTTTGGCGATCTGCTCGACATCCAAGGCCGAGGTAATTTCGTCCAGCAGCAAATACCGCGGCTCCAGCATCAACGCCCGCGCCAAGGCCACGCGCTGGCGCTGCCCCAGCGAGGCTTCGTTCGGATAATTGTCGATAAATTCCTTCATGTCGAAGGCCTCGATCAACGCGTCAAGTTCGCCATTCATCGACCCGCTTTTCTGCCGCCGCACCGGCAACAAAATATTTTCCCTAAGCGTCAAATGCGGCCACAGGAAAAGCTGTTGGAAAACCGTGGTCAGTTTCGGCCAAGGCGGCGTAAAGGGCGCATCTTTCGGCCACGGATAGCGAAACACCTCGTCGTCGACCGCGATCTCCCCGCTTTGCGGCGACTCCAGCAAAGCCATACAGCGCAGCAACGTCGTCTTGCCGCAACCGCTCGGCCCGATCAGAACCGTGATGCCGTTCGTATCGACTTGAAGGCTGATGTCTTTCAAGATGGGCTTGCCGGGGGCATAGCAGAAATCAAGATGGCGCGCTTCCAGCATCTCACCGCTCCGACAAATCGCGCGTATAGCGCTTTTTCAAATAGGCCGCCGTCAGATTGATCGGCAGGCACACGGCGAGGAAGAACATCGCCAGCGCGGTGTATATCTCGACCGGCCGATAGATCGTGCTGTTGATGCGCTGCGCGACGCGGAAAATTTCCTCGACCGAGATCAAGCTGGCGAACAAAGTCGCATGCAGCATCATAACCTGCTGCGTCATCATCCCGGGCAGCAATTGGCGGAACAAAATCGGCAGTTGGATCTTCGTGACAATGTCGCGTTGCGACAGCCCGCACACGCGCCCCGCGATGATGAATTGCGAGGGAAAATCGGCCACGGCCTGTCGCACCATTTCGCCCACGCCGAAAATATTGACCAAAGCGAACGTCAGCGACGCCGTATAAAAAGGATCGATCACGACATCGAACACGGCCTGCGCCGGATAATGCAGCCAGAACAAAACCACCAAAGTCGGAATGGCCGAAAACGCAAACGACATCGCCCGAATAAACCGCCCCCAGCTCCGCGGCGCATTCGCCCCCACGACGCCCAGCATAACGCCGAAAACGATCCCCGATGTCCAGATGACAAGGCACAGCTCCAGTGTAACCCGCAGCCCTTGCAGGAAAGCGACGTGATAGGTGATGAGGATATCGAAGACGGACATAAGGGGCTTCTAATGGTTCGATTGCCGTTCGACGTACAGATCGACCAACGATCGCAGCATGCGTTGATACGGCACTTTCACTTTTTTGGCCTCCTCCTTCAAGAAGTCGATGCTCGTTTTGGTATATTCCGATGTGACGCGCACAGTGCGTTCGCGCCGCACCAATTGAGCCGGAGGCGGCAGAAAATCTTCGATCACCGTGAGTTTCCCCTTCGGGGCGGCGTCAAGTCCGTCGTTTTTCCTCATAAAGTTTTCTCCCTTTTCTCCATTTGCCCGCGCCGATTATGCGAATGCGTTTTCCCCGCACAGTAAACCGCACCGTCAAAACGCCTTTCGGGGTTTTCCCAATGCAGAAGAGCCGCTCCTCGTCTTTTGAATGCGCCTCGTCATAAGCTATGATGCGGTTTTCGTCATAGAACGCTTCCTGTGCTTCCGTAAAGGCAATTCCATATTGCTCCTGATTGATGGCGTCCTTCGCGTCATCCCATTCAAAGAGGTATTTGATCATCTTTTATTCTGCATGATTGTACGCATAATAATACATATGTAAATATGTCGCGTCAACGGCGCGAATCGGAAAAGTTTCATCCTATCCCTCCGGCTGGAATGATGAGGATATCGAAGACGGGCATTGTTACGGTTGTTGCTGCGCATAAGGCTTGGCGACGCGCAGCGACTTAATCTTGGTTTCGTACTTGTCCAAAGTTTTGTCGACAAAACCGCTGTCGCGCAGATAACCAAGCGTCGTATTCAGCATAGCTTTAAACGCGGGCTCATTGGCGGGGATCATCATGCCGATATCCAAAACGCGAACGGGAGCGCCTTCGGCGCGGCGCAACACCCCCGGATTAGACGCGTCATATTCGGCGAAAGAGCCTTGGTCTTCGACAACTGCATCGGCCTTTTTCGTCGCTACCATAACATAAAGATCGGTAACGCTTGAAAGCTGCGGGACGGCTGCCGTATGAGCGGCGGGAAAATTCTCGCTCGCGCCGATAGCCGAAAATTCGCCGTCCATCGTGGCCATAGTCACATCCGGATTGTTGGCGCGCGCATAATTGTTATCAAAACGACTATCGTCTTTGCGAACGAATAAATAGACGGGTAAATACGTTATCGGCCCGACAAAATCGCCTTCACGAGCGCGCCCGGGCATCTCGCCAGCTATCGAACACATCGCGTCATAGCGGTTCATATTTAAATCGGAAATCATGTTTCCTGTACCAATTTCGGCAACCCAATCAATTTTCAGATTAAGCTGGCGTCCCATTTCTCCCAAAAGGTCGGCCATAACGCCGCTCATTTTACCGGTGTTGGGATCTTTCATCAAATAGGGCGGCGAAATGTAATATCCGCAGCGCAAGACGCCGGTGCGCTTGACTTGCTCTAACCGCGTTTCTTTAACTGGCGTAACTACAGCATCCTTACTCGCCGTCACATGCCTTGCTGTCGCAAACGCGACAGCAAAACTAAGAACGACGATCAGGGCGATTTGGGAGAGCTTCATGTTCAATCTCCGGTTACGATCTTGCCGTTTTTTGACATAAATTAACGAATGAGTATAGAGAAGAATTTTTCTTTCAAAAGATTGCCGCGCGATCAGGCACCAGTTGCGCGGTTTGAGCGTTTTAAAAAATGCGCCGTCGATGACGGCTGGGCGTGGAAGGTGGGATGCGTCGCGCAAACACGCAACACGATTGCCCAAAACATAAAAACAAACGAATTTTTTAAAATGCGTCATCAAAATCGGAGCCACGATGTGTGCTTTGGAATCAAAACAGCCCAAGAAAGTTGTGGATAACTTCCCCGCACACCCCGAAATTCTCCCCCTATCCGATTCTCCTTTCCTGTGAATAAGTTAATAAAGTGTAAACGATTCATAAACTTATAAACCAACATCTAGTACCTACCCACAATTCATCCACAATATGCAGTGTTTGGTAGAATCGATTCGCTCTCCGTGGTATGACCTTTGCTTGTAAGCCACAAAATCTAGTGGTTCACAATCCAGAGTTTCAGGGGCTTGTTTCGGAATCGTACCGATTTTTGGGGCAAGCCTTTCCCGCCAACGAACCACCAGGAGTTGAATCATGACTTGGACCGAGCAAAAAATCCAGACGCTCAAGGAAATGTGGGGCAATCACAGCGCCAGCGAGATTGCCGAGCATATCGGTGGTTTGACCCGCAACGCCGTCATCGGCAAAGCGCATCGCCTCAAGCTCTCGGTTCAGAAAGCGGTCGGCGACACCCCGGGAACGGGGCTGCAACGCGCGAACGGCATAGGCGCGATCAAGACGCAACGCAAGCGCGTGATGATGCGCCAGATGCCCGTCGTTCCGACGACAGCCTCCGCAAGCCCCATGCGCGTCATTCCCACCGCCAAGGATATTTTCCGCTCTCTGGAAGGCATAGGAGGGGGCTTGCGCAGCGAAGGCATCGCGGTGACCAAGGCAGGAGAACGTCATTGCCGTTGGCCGGTCGGCGATCCGCGCTCACCCGATTTCCGCTTCTGCGGTTGCCCCGCGCACGACGGTTTGCCCTACTGCGTCGACCACGCCCGCGTCGCCTACCAGAACGTCAGCAAAAGGACGAGAGGCGCGTCGGTGAACGAAGAAACGGCGCGGTGAGCAGAGAGGACGCATTGCGCGATTAGAGATTTATTAATGGAAATCGCGATTCTGAGAGTCTTCTCCCCTCTAGCAGGGGAGAAGACGAGGGAACTGGAAGGGCAAAGCGGCGCGGTTGCCCAAAAGACTCGCGATGCAGCGGAAGATCGGCGTGAGCAACGAATCAGTTTGCCACTCTGCGGCCACCTGTTGATGATGCCGTCACGGAACGACAGGCAAACGCCGCACAAAATGCGGTTAACCCATTAAAAGTTGGAGCGGGTGATGGGAATCGAACCCACGTGGCCAGCTTGGAAGGCTGGAGCTCTACCATTGAGCTACACCCGCATCGGGGCAGTCTTTATACACAACGTCAACTTGAAAACCCAAAAAAATTCTTTGCCGCGTTTGCTTATCAAGCTTAAGCTCTCGCGGCAAGGCGGAGAAGAATTTTCTCGGGTTTTCAAGCGGACTGACTATATCAACCTGATTTGATTTAGCGAAGGAAAAATTTTTTGCCCCCTCCCTTCAAAGCGTCTCGATCATCCGCGCCAGTTCCGCTTCGGCCGCTTCCGTTTCTTTTTGCAATTGCGCGTGGGCGTCGTTCAGGTGTTTCAGGCGCTTGGGGTCGTTGGGAGCGCTGAAACATTGGGCGATTTCGCCTTCGAGCAGGTGTTTGCGTTGGGCGAGATCGGCGATGAGACGTTCCAGCCTTTCGGCCTCCTTTTGCGGATCAGCGGCGGACTTATCCGGCGCAGAGGGCTTGGACGCGTCCTGCTTTTGCTTTTCGCGCTCTACGCGGCGCTGGCGGATCACCAGTTTGCGGTAGGCGACAAGATCGTCGTCATAAGGCGCGCATTTTCCGTCTGCCACCAGCCACAACTGATCGGCGACGCATTCCACCAGATGCGGGTCGTGGCTGACGAGGATGACGACGCCGCTGTAATTGTTCAACGCCTGCATCAAGGCCTCGCGCGCGTCGATGTCGAGATGGTTGGTCGGCTCGTCAAGCAGCATGATGTGCGGCGCGTCGAAGCTCATCAGGCAAAACAGCAATCGGGCTTTCTCACCGCCGGACAATTCGCCGACGCGCGTATCGGCCTTATGCTTGTCGAAGCCAAAGCGGCTTAGCATCGCGCGGACTTTGACTTCGGACGGCTCATTCATCGCCGCGCGCAAAGTTTCAAAAGGCGTCAGCGCGATGTCCAGCTCCTCGGTCTGGAACTGCGCGAAATAGCCGATTTTAAGCTTGGCGGATTTGTGAATTTCTCCGGCCATAGGCGCAAGGCGGCCAGAGATGATCTTGATCAGCGTCGATTTGCCGTTGCCGTTCGCGCCCAGTAAAGCGATGCGGTCGTTAGGATTGATCGTCAGATTCAGACGCCGCAAAACCGGCTTGCCTTCGATATAACCGGCGTCGACGTTTTCCAGACGGATCAGCGGCGGGCGCATCTCGTTAGGTTCAGGAAAGCTGAAAGCGGTGACGCGCTCTGCGATCACGGCATCGACGATGTCCATGCGTTCGATCGCCTTCAAACGGCTTTGCGCCTGCCGCGCTTTGCTGGCTTTGGCGCGGAAACGATCGACGAATTTCATCATCTGCGCTTTTTGCGCGATCTGCTTTTCGTGCAACGCTTGCTGGTTCATCAGCCGTTCGGCGCGGCGGCGCTCAAACGCGTCGTAATTGCCGGTGTAAAGCACCAGCTTTTTGTTATCCAGATGCAGAATGTGATCGACGGTTTTGTTAAGGATGTCGCGGTCGTGGCTGATGATGACCAACGTCTCGCGATAACGCATCAGGAAGTTTTCCAGCCACACCATCGATTCAATATCCAAATGATTGGTCGGCTCGTCCAGTAGCAAAACATTAGGCTGCATGAAAAGCACGGAGGCCAGCGCCACGCGATTGCGCCAACCGCCGGAGAAAGTCGAGATCGGGCTTGACTGCGCCGCTTCGCTGAATCCCAGTCCGGCCAGAATGGACGCCGCGCGCGCAGGAGCGTCATACGCGCCGATTTCGTTGAGGCGTTCATAGATATAACTGATGTGGTCGAGATCCTCGGTGGTTTCGGCCTCCTTCATCAAAGCGGTGCGTTCGGCGTCGGCGGCAAGGACGACATCGAGGATGGGGGTATCGTCTTCCGGCATGTCCTGCCGCACAAAGCCGAGGCTCGCGCCCTTGATGAACGAAACTTCGCCGCCATCCGCTGCCAGTTCGCCGGTGATGATGCGGAACAACGTCGATTTGCCCGCGCCGTTCGGCCCGACAAGGCCGACGCGCCGCCCCGACGGAATATTGACCGATACATTGTCCAGCAACGTGCGCGCGCCAATGCGGTAAGAGAGATTTTGAATGGAAAGCATAACGGTACAAAGTCTTTCATATACAAGAAAAACGCCCTCCCCGTTAGGACGCAAGGATGGCATTTCTATAGCGGCAGAGGCCAGCAAGAGCCAGCCTTATGACTGGGCGCGCAGAACTTTAGGTTTGTCCAGATTCAGACAATTAGCCGGGGCTAGACACCGTTAACAAAGGTTTTACCTTTACGTGATTCGCTGGAGGCCTCACAACGGAGGCTCTCATGGATCAACGGCTTTACCCCATCACAGAAGAGTATTTTGCGGCAACGATTTTGCCTTTAATCGAGGGCAGTTA
>JARLJD010000179.1 GCA_031291395.1 Alphaproteobacteria bacterium
CTGTGGATAAGGGCGGGCGCCGCTAGCGCACGATCTGGGGGTGCGCGTCGCCCGCCCTTACCCACAGCCACCCAACCTCAGGGCAAAAAAGTGACATTCTCACGTTGCGGGATTAGGTGACATTTTAACTTTGCGTTGACATGTGGCGACGATAAACTTCGCGGCTGACGGAACTCTTGATCTGACAAATGCGACCGGCGGCTCCAACTGCGGCAATGTGATTGTATCGGGAAACAAGGGAACGCTGAATATCAGCAATACCAGCGGCACGAATACTTTTGGCTCCATCGGCGATTCTTCTGACGCGCTTAAAGTCCTCAACATCACCGGCTCCGGCGGCACGACGAATGTGACCGGGGATATTTATGCGACGGGTACTAATATCGCATATAATGCGACGCTGACTATCGACGGCAATGTCCATGGTGCTATTGCAGGCTATGGCGGAGGCAACCAAGGCAGTTTAATCGTCAACGGCACATCGGAGGTGACGGGGGCTATCGGTAGCGGAGGATATACTCTTAACTCCCTCACGGTGAACACGGGGCAAAGTTTGACGGCGGACAGCACGTTAGCTGCGACCACGATCACTCTCGACGGAACCGGCATTTTGTCGGCAGCCGGAAATTTAACTGGTGCCATTGTCGGCGATGCGAGCAATCACGGCACGTTAATAATCAACGGCACCACCGTATCGCTGATCGGATCTATTGGCGGCGGTGGAGATAATCTTAACGTCTTGCAGATAAACACCGGAGACAGTTTTACTGTTTCTCAGGCCGTGAACGCGACGACGGTCAATATCAATGGAACCGGCTCAATGACGGCGCATAGTGCTTTGACGGCCGCGACGGTAAACTTTGCCGCTAATGGAACGCTGGATCTGACAAGCGCGTCGGGCGGTTCCAACATCACGCAAGTGACCACGTCAACAAACAACACCGG
This sequence comes from Alphaproteobacteria bacterium, assembly GCA_031291395.1. Classification (GTDB taxonomy): domain Bacteria; phylum Pseudomonadota; class Alphaproteobacteria; order UBA9219; family UBA9219; genus CAIXLI01. The sequence goes on from JARLJD010000179.1 coordinate 946, forward strand.
CACGCTTGGCCTCGCTAACAACAGCGGCACGAATACCCTTGGGACGATCGGCGATTCCACCCATGCGCTGAATGAAATAGATATTGGCGGCACGGGCACGACGACGGCAACGGGGGCTGTTTATGCGGCGCTGTTGAACTTTACGTCTGACGGAACGTTAAATCTGACGAACGCGACGGGAGGCTCCTATATCGCGCAGGTCGATCCCGTCATGGTGGCGATGGGCACCTTGAACATTAGCAACACCAGCGGCACGAACACGCTTGGTGCCATTTCCCACCTGAGCGCCCTGAATCTGATTGGCTCCGGCGGCACGACCGAAGTGGACGGCGATATGTATGTCGCCGCAACGACGATCGGCAGCGGCGCTACGCTGGACGCAGTCGGAGCCTCGAACGCGATGGCCATAACCGGCAATATTATCAACAACGGCAAGCTCGCGCTAAACCACACGACAGCCACGCTCACGGGCACCTATACGCAAGCTTCGGCGGCGACGCTGGATATAGGCGTTACCGACGCCACTCATTACGGGCAAATCCTCGCATCGGGCGTCGCGACAATGACCGGAGCGAAAGTCGCGCTGTCGGGAAACATGGCGTCGGGCGAAAGCTTTACCGTCGTGCAGGCGGCCACCGGCTCGGATTACAGCGGAGTCACGGCCACGGCGACGGGATTCAAAGCCACGGTTTCTTCCATTCTTACCGGTGGATATAACGATCTTGTCATCGCCCTTTCCAATCTCTCGACCTATGGAGATCTGGGGCAACAAGCGGGGGGCGGCGCGGCGCCGAACACCGGCGCGGCGCTGGATCAAATCCAGACGATCGTGAACAACGGCGGCAACGCAAGCTTTAACCCCATTTTGACGACGCTGAACAATATCGGGGCGCAATCGCAAGCCTCCGAGCAAGGCGCGATCAAGCAGCTTGCGCCGACGCAACTGACGCCGCAGGTTATGGCGACTAACCTGACCGTCGGTCAAACGTTCAACGTCATTGGCCAGCATCAAGAAACGCTTCTGGTGCAAAACGGTGGCGACATCATCGGGCGTTCCGCCGGTTCGGAATATCGTTCGGGCATGTTCTGGGGCCAAATCAGCGGCGGCGTCGCTGATCGCGCTTCCGACGCGGCCTCCGACGGCTACAGCCAGAATTACTATGGCATGACCGTCGGCGCGGATGTGCCGGTTGCCCGTGATACCGTGGCGGGGGTCTCCTTCGGCTGGATGCGCAGCAGCGCCACAGGCCTCGACAGTCTGTCGGGCGATCAGGTCACCGTGAACGACTTCCAATTGACCGGCTATGGCAAGCAGCGTTTCGGCGCGGCCTTCGTCGACGGCATGCTGGGCGTCGGCTATAACAGCTTCGACCAAAGCCGCGATATCGCCTTTTTGGGCGAGACGGCCAAGGCGAATTATGGCGGTTGGCAATATGTCATGAAGATCGACGGCGGGTACGATTTCGCCGTCGGCGACGACGTGACCCTGACGCCTTTGGCAGGGATACAGGACGTCGTGACCTCCAACGACAGCTATACGGAAAGCGGCGCGGCCGCGGCCGACGTTTCTGTCGGAACGCAAACCTTCAACACCCTTGCCTCGACTTTCGGCGGGCGCGTGACATCCACGCTCGATACCGACTGGGGCAAACTCTCGCCCGAATTCAAGCTGGGCTGGGTGCATGACTGGACGCGCGGCGCGATCTCGACCGACGCGTCGCTGGGCGGCGTAGGCTTTACAACGGCAACGCCGCGCGTGGCGGCAGACGGAGCGCAGATCGGTCTTGCCGCGACGCTGGATCAATCCGACGACTTCAAACTCCGCGTCGAATACGACGGCGACCTCCGCAGCGGCTATTCCAGCCATACGGGCATGCTGAAGGGATCGTGGAGTTTTTAACGCCGTTTGGGGCGGCGACGCCAAACATGCAACTCTTGCACGGGAGTCTTTCGGCATGAGTGCTTAGGCGATCTGCATCGTGAGTTTATGGGCAAGATCCTTACCAGTTGCCCTGACAAACCGCCTCGGTTGGGTGACAGGGCGCATGTGTGGCTCCCCGTCGTTCAGACCACGAAGTGGGGTAAATTAAGGCCTTCCTCCTCACCGGCAAGCTCAATCTTCAAAATGTCAACCCTTTCCTACCAGCCCGTTTTGCGTAAGAGCCACATAAAGGCTTAATTTCTCAGGCTGCTTCGTTGGCTGTACGACGTTTCTGCTTTGGCCATGCCGAAGCTCAATCCAGATTCGTAGCCGTGGCGCAAGCGCTGTCCGTCAATAAAATGTTAACGCAATAGCCATACAGTTCGCCGAGGAGGGGACGATGCGCCCGTTTTATCTTTTTCTTTGCGCTGTTATTTCGATCGGCTTGGGGGGGGCTTATTTTGCTCTCGATGGCAACGATAAGCATGTCGCTCCGCTTTATACCCCTCCCTATGTTGCCGTGTATGCATTTGAGCACACCGAAGAAATGGATTTCGTCGAACGTTTGCGCCAAGCGGGCATTAAACCCGTTATTGTTAAAAGCATGAACGAACAAGCCAATATAGCTGAAATATCCGAGCGCCTTTCACAGGCCGGCTTCAAATCCGGAAACTTTCGAACGCCCATCGTCGATATCAACGGCCGCCTTTTTCAAAATCCCGGTCTGAACAAGGTTATCGACACATACCTCGATACGAAACAGCCGGAAGCCGCAGAGCCAGAGACCGAAGAAAAACCGGCGCCCCCAGATATTGGCGCATTGCGGAAAGCAGCGGAAAGCGGCGATAGCCACGCTCAAAGCAGATTGGCCGAACTGTACGAATATGGCGAAGGCGTACCTAAAGATAATAACGAAGCCTTAAAATTATACACTGCCGCCGCCAATCAAGGCGACCCGGCAGGAATTGGAGGATTGGGCGAAATGTACCTGAATGGCAAAGGCGTTCAGCAAAATAGGGAAGAAGGCGTAAAATTAGTTCATGCGGCTGCTGAAAAAGGCGATGCCAGAGCGCAAGGCAATCTCGGAATCACCTATTTAAACGAGGGCGCTCTAAAAAACTATCAAGAAGCATTGGAATGGCTTGAGAAAGGGGCAGATCAAGGAGATGCGCGGGCTGAATGCGCTCTTGGCGAAATGTATGCCGACGGTAAGGGCGTAGCCAAAAATGACGAGGAAGCTCTAAAATGGTATCGCAAGTCTGCCAAACAGGGAAATGCCATTGCGGAGCGCCATCTAGGGTACGCATACGATAAAGGGAAGGGGGCGCCGCAGGATTTTTTTGAGGCCGCAAAGTGGACAAAAAAGGCAGCTGAACAGGGAGACGTTACGGCGCAGCGCAATCTGGGCGGGGATTATTTTTATGGAGAGGGGGTACCGAAAGATTATGCGGAATCTCTTAAATGGTACAAAAAGGCCGCCGAGCAAAATGACGCAAAATCTCAGCAGCGAGTTGGATATCTTTACGCGCATGGGTTCGGGATAGAAAAGAATCTCAAAGAAGCCGTCGAATGGTATCTCAAGGCGGCTGAACAAGGAGACGCGGAGGCGCAAATGCTTCTAGGCAAGGCCTATTTTGTGGGACAAGGCGTTCCTCAAAATTACGCCGAATCTCTCATGTGGACGCAAGTGGCCGCCGAGCAAGGGGATGCAAAGGCGCAGACGAGACTCGCCTATTATTATTACGAAGGTATCGTCGTTTCGCAGGATTATGCCGCATCCTTTAACTGGTATAAAAAAGCCGCTGAGCAAGGGGATGTGGACGCCCAGAATGCCTTGGGCGCAATGTACTATAATCACGAAAAATATGGCCTGCCCGAAAATGTTACGGAAGCCGTCAAGTGGTTCAGGTCGGCTGCGGATCAAGGGAACGGAGACGCTATGGTCAGCCTCGGCGACATGTATCGGGACGGCATAGGGGTATCGCGCGATCGTTCCGAAGCGTGCAAGCTTTACGGCCTCGCCGCGAAAGAAAGCGTTCGGCTTGCTCGATCGCGCGCCAGCGATTGCCGTTAAGGAAACTTTAATGGCCAAACGCTTACCCTGCGGCCACGGGCAGATAGAGGCGGAACGATGTTAACGACTGTCATGATCGTAATACTGATTGCGATCGTTCTCAAAACATATATCGCCTTTTTTGTCTTCGGCGGCGCTTTCTCGCTTTTCCGTACGACGCTCAACGCCGAGCTGAGTCCGCGGGACAAGCTGAAATGGATGCTTGTCCAGGTCTATTCTCCGCCGACGACGTTGCTTTATCTGGCGACGGTCGAAAAAAACATGAAATGGAAAATCGCCGGGATCGTCTTGACGCTGGCGGTAGGGGCTTACGCAATCCATTCCACCGCGTCCATGAATTGGAACGAAATCAGGGATGCTGCCCCCATGATCGCGCAAAAAATTTCAAAACGCCTTCAGGAAAAGAAAGAGGAAAAGGCGAGTAAAGTCGACGCCGATCGTCTGCTGCATTCGCTTTCCACTCGCCTGAATCCTTCGCAAGCGCCTTCGTCTTCTGCCGCAGGTGAAAGAAAGGCGGAGCTTTATCAAAAGCTTGCCCGCGAATACGCTCTTGCTAGACACCGTTAACAAAGGTTTTACCTTTACGTGATTCGCTGGAGGCCTCACAACGGAGGCTCTCATGGATCAACGGCTTTACCCCATCACAGAAGAGTATTTTGCGGCAACGATTTTGCCTTTAATCGAGGGCAGTTA
>JARLJD010000180.1 GCA_031291395.1 Alphaproteobacteria bacterium
CGGCCTCCATGGTTTGCGAAAAATCTTTGCTACGGCCAATCTTGACCGGCTATTCGCTTTTCTCCACCAGCTTTTTTCTCCACGCTTGCCTTTGAAACCCCTGCTAAATATGGGGCTTTAAATGCGAGTCGAGTACTATGGTGAAAAGCTGAAAAAACAATTGTCTGAGCAAACCTATGCCGGACAGAAGATACGCGTAAAATTGGATGCTCGCGACATAGCGGGCGGTGACAAGAAATGGGAATGGGTCAAAAAGGGCGCTCCCATCATTTTGGAAATCGGCATGCGCGATATTGAAGCAAATACGGTTTGCATGACGCGACGCGACCGCTTTGATTTTGGCAAACAATCCATTGAAGACGCTATTTTCGTGTGGGAGGCTCCGCGCGTTCTTGCGGATATTCAGAAGACCTTGTTTGAGGAGGCGCGCGCCTTACGTCAGTCTCGTCTGGTCACGGACATCAAGACTTGGGCGGGGTTTGAAGCCTATTTTTCGAATGATGCCGACAACACTTTTGCTTCGGGACAGGGATTCATTCTTGCCAAATGGAGCGGCGATACGGATGCCTTATCAAAGTTGGATCCTCTTGGCGTTACGGTTCGTTGCGTGCCGTTCGAGCAATCGGGCACGACCGGGTGCTGCGTTCTAACAGGAAAGCCTGCCACCCAAGACGTCATTTTTGCTAGGGCTTACTGAAAAATACTCTTTGGATTTCGGGGCGCTTTTCAGTAGCCTTGGTGGGCTTAAGCGTCCTGACTTTTGCGCGTTTGACAAGAAAGATAAGAAACAGCGATGTCTTCCCTGCATTTCGACAGCGAACAGGCGAACAATCTTCTCGCGGCGCGGCGCGTTGTCGTCAAGATCGGCTCTGCCCTTTTGGTGGATTCCGACCATAATGAAATTCGCCAGCCGTGGATGGACAGCCTGATCGAAGATGTCGTAGCTTGTAAAAAGCGCGGACAGGAAGTCGTGTTGGTTTCTTCGGGGTCTATCGCCTTGGGACGGCGGGTGTTGAAGCTTCCCTCAGGCCCGCTCAAACTCGAAGAAACGCAAGCGGCGGCGGCTTGCGGGCAAATTCGTCTGGCGCACACCTATCAGGAAGCTTTGGCGAAGAACGGCCTGATCGTCGCGCAGGTTTTATTGACGCCGAACGATACCGAAGAACGGCAATCTTATCTGAACATCCGCGCGACGCTGCGGAACTTGCTCAACCTCGGCATTATTCCTGTCATTAATGAGAACGATACCGTCACGACGCCGACAAACCAGTACGGCGACAACGACCGTTTGGCCGCGCGTGTAGCCACAATGATCGAAGCCGATTGCCTCGTTTTATTGTCCGACATAGACGGCCTTTATACCGCCGATCCAAGCATTGATCCCTCGGCTGAATTTATTCCTGAAGTCCATAACCTGACATCGGAAATCTTTAACATGGCGGGGGATTCCCGTTCCGGCCTCGGACGCGGCGGGATGCGCACGAAAGTCGAAGCCGCGCGGATCGCATTGAATGGCGGCTGCGCGATGATTATCGCGCGCGGCGATGTTTTGCGTCCTTTGCAAGCGATTGAGAAAAATGGACGCTGTACATTGTTCCTGCCGGATTGCTCGCCTGCCGCGGCGCGTAAGACGTGGATTGCGGGAAGCCTCAATCCGCGCGGCAGTCTAATCATTGATGAAGGGGCAGCGCACGCTTTGCAGCAGGGAAAGAGCCTTCTTTCTGTCGGCGTGAAGACGGTGATCGGCGAATTTCATCGCGGCGACGCCGTAACCGTTTTGTCTCTTGACGGGACGGAACTTGCCAGAGGGCTTGTCGCCTACAATAGCGAGGAAGCGCAAAAGATCATGGGCTGCCGCAGCAACAAGATCGAATCCATTCTCGGCTATTGCGGACGGGAGGAAATCATTCATCGCGATGATTTGGCCTTGCTATGATGGATATAACCGAAATCGGGAAAGCCGCAAAAGCAGCGTCGCTGGTTTTGAAAACAGCGACGACTGAGGCGAAGAATACGGCGCTTAAAGAAGCGGCGATCCTTTTGCGAGTCCATAAAGATGAAATTCTGGAAGCCAACAAAGAAGACCTTGATAAGGCAGCCGCGCTCAATCTGACGGCGGCGCAGACCGATCGGCTGCGGCTTGATCCTGAGCGCATTGAGGCTATGGCCTCGGCGCTCGATCTTATTGCGACGCTGGGCGATCCTGTCGGCAAATGCATTTCAGAATGGACGGCGCCGAGCGGCCTGCGCATCGCGCGCGTTCGCGTGCCGATGGGCGTTATCGGCGTGATTTATGAAAGCCGCCCGAACGTGACATCGGACGCGGCGGCTTTATGCCTGAAATCGGGAAACGCCTGCATCTTGCGCCCAGGATCGGAAAGTTTTTTCAGTTCGCGAATGATTGCCAAGCTTCTCCAGCAAGCGCTGAGAACGGCGGGATTGCCAGAAGGCGCGGTGCAAATGATCCCGACTCCGGATCGCGAGGCTGTGGGCGCGTTGCTGCAACTCGACCAGTATGTCGATGTCATTGTGCCGCGCGGCGGGAAGTCTTTAATCGCGCGGGTTCGTCAGGAAAGCAAAGTTCCGGTGCTGGCTCATCTGGATGGCAATTGCCACGTCTATGTTGACGGCGCGGCGAATTTGGAAATGGCCAAGCGCGTCGTGCTGAACGCGAAAATGCGGCGCACCGGAATCTGCGGTGCGGCCGAGAAAATGCTTGTCGATCAGGCTTGCACCGCCACGCATTTGAAGCCTCTTGTGCAAATGCTGTTGGATGCAGGCTGCGAAGTGCGCGGCGACGATCCAACGTGTAAAACCGATTCACGGGTTGTTCCCGCGCAAGATAGCGACTGGTCAACCGAATATCTGGATTCCATTATCGCGGTTAAAGTCTTGCAAGGCGTAGAAGAAGCCATTGCGCATATTGAACGTTATGGTTCCCACCATACGGACAGCATTGTGACGAACGATCTTCTTGCTGCCCAGAAATTTCTCACTACCGTAGACAGCGCGATCGTTTTGCACAACGCCTCGACGCAATTTGCGGACGGCGGGGAATTCGGCATGGGCGCTGAAATCGGCATAGCGACGGGGCGTTTACATGCGCGAGGCCCCGTAGGGCTTGAAGAACTGACGACATACAAGAACGTCGTTTACGGCAACGGACATATAAGGAAATAGCGGAACATGGCTAAACTTCTTTTTGTCGGATGCGGAAAAATGGGCAGCGCCCTTCTGCGCGGGACAGCCCAAAGGGCAGAGCAGATTGTTGTCGTCAAGCCGACTCCTGTTGCCGACGAATTTAAATCCGCCTCAAACGTCCTGTGGGTTTCTTCCGCGGCAGAAATCGCGCCCGCGTTTCAGCCGGATGCCGTCATTTTGGCGATCAAGCCGCAAAATATGGCCGTGATCCTACCGCTTTATGCGCGTTATGCATCGAGCGTTTTTCTATCTATCGCCGCAGGACAAACGCTTCATCGCCTTGCTAGTCTTTTGCAAAACGACACACAGCCTATCGTTCGCGCCATGCCCAATCTTCCCGCCAGCATCGGGAAGGGGATAAGCGTCGCCGTCGTCAATGCCGCTGTTACCAAAGAACAACGCGATCTTTGCGACGGCATATTGCGCGCCGCAGGCGACGTGGCGTGGGTGTCGGACGAGACATTGATCGATCCCGTAACGGCATTATCGGGAAGCGGCCCCGCCTATGTTTTCGCGCTGGTTGAAGTTATGGCCGAGGCCGGAGCGAAACTTGGCTTGCCCGCAGACTTGGCGCAAAAGCTTGCGCGGCAAACCGTCATCGGCAGCGGCGCTCTTCTTGAACAGACAACGGAATCCGCCGCTACTTTGCGACAAGCCGTCACAAGTCCGGGCGGAACGACAGCAGCGGCGTTGAAGCTTTTACTGAATGAGAAAGCGCTTCCAGCCCTGATGTTTCTAGCAATGGAAGCCGCGACAAAACGCGCAAAGGAACTTTCGGCGTAGCTGGCTTTTGCAGATGAAAATAGCCAGTGTTTGTTGGGTGCGTACAATTTTAGTTTGCCAAAAGTCGGGCGCGTTGTTGAGAAAAATACTTTATCATTAGAAAGGAAACAAACATGCGAATGAGCCAACTATTTACGCGAACCAGCAAAGAAACATGTTGCGATGATGTCAGCCGTAATGCCCAATTCCTGACGAGGGCCGGTTTTGTGGATAAGCTCATGGCGGGAGTTTATTCCTATTTGCCATTAGGACTTCGCGTTCTGAATCATATCGAAGGCATCATCCGCGAAGAAATGAACGCATTAGGCGCACAGGAAATCCTGATGCCCGCATTGCAACCCAAAGAACTTTGGGACCAGACAAAAAGATGGGAAACAGTCGATGTTCTGTTCCGATTCAAAGGGCGAGGAGACAGAGAATTAACGTTAGGCCCGACGCATGAAGAAGTTGTCACACCTTTGGTGACCCGTTTCGTGCGTTCCTATCGTGATCTCCCTGTCGCCGCATACCAGATACAAACCAAATTCCGCAACGAAGCTCGCGCTAAATCAGGCGTGTTGCGCGGGCGCGAATTTCGCATGAAAGACCTGTATTCTTTTCACGCGTCCCAAGACGATCTGGATCAATTTTATGAACGCGCGGTTGGTGCCTATCAAAACGTTTTTTCTCGTTGCGGCCTTGGCCATCAAACTTTGTTGACCTATGCGTCGGGGGGCGTTTTCTCAAAATTCTCGCATGAGTTTCAAACCCTGACGCCTTACGGGGAAGACACTGTATACCGAGTTCCCGGTCGAGATGTCGCGATAAACAAGGAAATCGTTCATGAGGAAGGCGTGCTGAAGGACGTTGCCAACGGCAAAGCAATAGAGGATTTAGAGGAAGTTAAAGCCATAGAAGTCGGAAATATATTTAAGTTGAGCACGCGCTTTACAGACGCTTTCTCATACCAAACCCCGATCATAATGCATTGATGATGTAGTTGAAGCCCGCGATGGAGCGGACGATGTCAGGGTTTTTGTCGATATAGAGAACGGCCTCGCAGAGCTTTTTCTCGACGAGGCGCATAGACTTGAGCGCGTA
>JARLJD010000023.1 GCA_031291395.1 Alphaproteobacteria bacterium
TAAGCTGAGCGTCCATCAGCAATACATTGAGCGAAGCGCTGTGTAATTGAAATGAGCTGAGCGATCCGGAGTATGAAGAAAACGTCTGCGAGTTGGAGCTCGTTGAATTGTCGAGATAAGCCCCATATGCGGATTTGACCGAACCGAGGGCCGCCACCAGGCTGTAACCGCGCAGATAGCTCGCAATCTCGCCGGCGACGGTGAATTGGGAGACAGTATGTGAGGAAAGCGGCAACGAGAGGGAGCTGTTCGACAAACTTTCCTCGACTACGGCGTCGCCAAAAGGAATATTGTCAAAAACGTCGGCCTGGACTCCATATAAATCAGCGACAAAGCCCGCCAGACCTCCTCCGAGCGAATGCCCCGTAAGAATAACGTTTGCGGGACCGCCCGCGCCGGAAACAATTTGATTATAGTACGCGAGCGCCTGTTGCGGTTGCGAAGCCGTGTTGAAACCAAGGCTCAAAAACCAGCCCGTCCGAATCTCGGTCGCATTTGGCCCGATAATCCCATCGCCCTTCGTCCCGCGGTAGGAAATGACCGTCAGGCCATTAGATAAATGGTACGATACGGCGAAAAATCCGCTATTTTTTGCTTCGGGGCTGAAAGCCGTTGCGGTCCCCGTGACGCCGCCTTGCCAAGTCGGACTCGCAATCGCCATGCCGGGTGAATCGGTGCCGCGATTGTAAGCATCCATGGAAAGGATAGCGAGCAATAAGTCTTGTTGCGAGGCCATTAAAAAGACTCCTTATGAATAAAATCGGCTGGTCGAAGCGCATTCGCCAATGTTTTTGCGGGGATGCTGCTCAGTGTTGCTCCATCTAGATAGTGATCCCTCATCGTCTTCAGCCATGGCAGCTTTGTCTCAATTCCCGTGGTCAGCGGTTCATCCGTGATCTCGATCGTGCGCGTGCGCCACTTCACGCCGGGGCCGAAGGAGGCTTCGAGATCGTCGGGATAGACCGGCGCCACGGTGGTGGGGTCGTTGACGTCGGCGAAAGTCACGAGATGGGGCAATTGGTCCGTGGCGAGATCCAGAGGACGGCGAATCCGTGCAAATTTCTCGATCATCGCGATGTCCGACATCCACTCGTGGTCGTGGCGGGGGAGATAGCCCCAGTCGAAAATGCTCGTCGGATTAGCGCCGCGCCAGTTCGCCCACCAAGGGTGCAGCGCGTTGGCGCTGTGCGGCATTGGGTCCTTAAAAATAGGCCAGATTAATTTCCGGTATAAAGTCGCCACAAGCGGCTTCCCGTTCACGTCGAGGTAAAGCGCTTCGCCCTTGACGGAGGGATAGTCCGCCTCGGCTGGCATGACGATCCGCGTAAGCGTGACTTCGACGACGTTGTATGCGCTCCTGACGCCCTGCGGCGTATCGACGGCCAGCGTGAGCTTATAGCGATAGCTCGCCTGTTTACCGCAACCCGAAAGCGCCGGCGCGATACAGGCGAGCCCGAACATCTTCATGATAGAGCGCCGGCTGCGCGCTTGTTGAAACGGCGGCTGCGCTTCGGGTCGTTCTTTCATCACGCCTGTCCTTGAGTGTGGGATGGCGACAAACGCAGTCGATTGATCGTCAACGCCTGGACGACGCCGGTCGCGTCGCGCACAGCGATATTCGCGTTCCGCTCCTTGAAGGGGTCAGCGTTCAGCCATTCTACTGCGCCCGCGATCCCGCGCGGATCGCCGACGAGATCGACGATCCAGGCGGCGCCGCCGCTTTCCCACTCCTCGGGACGCAGGCGAATGCTCCGCGACGGATTGTCGCAAATGCGGCGATCGACCTCTTCCGAGCCAAAGGCCCAAGTCACCACCGCGATCGTGGCGTGAAAGCCCGTCTCCTTGTGGGCGAATTCAGCGACATAGAATTGTCCGTTGAGAACGGACGGCAGAACCATCCATTCGATATCGGCGAGCGAAAAATCCTTGTGCGCCGGCGATCGGGAAAAAACGGTGACGATGTCGCCGATGCTCGCCGCGATCAGTTTCGACGTCGCAGCCCCGATATTCCGTTGACCGAATTGGGGGAATGGGCGCTCAGTTCCGTGCTGCAAAATCCGATCCGGACTATCCATTTTCGCCTACGATTAATGTTGTTCGCAATGTATTGACGAAAATTGCCGGCGAAGGTTATCACTTGGCTTAGGCGTGGCAAGCGGCTAATCGTCGCAGGTCCCAGCGAATGACCGCGCCGCGGAGTTGGCGCAACGCGCCAAGAGACAAAACGATTTGCCGGTCGCAAATCGTGGACGGGCTTTTCTACCTTGCCGCATATCTCGATCTACTGGTTTCGCGGCCGTTTGGGCGACGTTTTCGCTGACGCACGCGCAGCCTGCGCAGGCGCGCCAATTGACGCACGGCTCTGATCGAAACAAAAAACAATCTGCAACATTATGAATCGTTTCATTTTGTTGCGCTTTGACTCGATACGCTGCGCGCCCATCTCCTCAATCCGCACGATTTGAACCGAAAATCTGCGTCGCGAAAGACCTTGGCAGCGCGCGGACCAAGCGGAGCGAAACACCAAAATCTTGCTCGTCGCGGCACGCTCGGCGAGTTGGCGGTCGCCACCGTGCGTCCAACCGCGAATTGACGCGGCGCAAAATTATCGCGAATTCGTCGTTGCGGTAGCGGGCCAACGGAGGATGAGCAGCTTGCATCCTGCAGCCATGCGTGTCTCGACATCCGTCCGGCGCAACAAAGCTGTGGCGCATTTCGCGCGCGCAAAGTTGGCGAAAGAACCGCCGCGGGGCGCCGGCGGGAGGCAGAAACCCGTCTGCCAAGCGCACCGGCGAATGCGGAAACAATGCGAAACACGCGGCGCCGTCACAACGACGGACCGCGATCTGAACAAGGGGATCCGCCAGAAGCCGATGAGGACTGGCGCGGCCCCGGAGTGACGGGACGGACGCTATCTTGCCTGCGGCCATGCCAATCGGAAGGCGGCGGGGACCGCGCACGAATGCCTGTGACGTTGCCTTGTGAATCCGATGGCCAAATGCACCGCGACGGAAGGAGCGCTGCTGTTCGAATGCAGCCCGAAACCGCCGTCGCCGAGTGCGGAAGAGTGCACGGCGCGCCAGAACTCGACGTTTACGCCCGGATGCGTGTTTCAGAAAAGATCAGCGTAGATTATCGTAGAGGAAAGGACGAACGACGATGTATCCAAGGGCTTCAAAAGAACGACCGATTAAGA
>JARLJD010000181.1 GCA_031291395.1 Alphaproteobacteria bacterium
AATACCGTCGCCGTCATGTCTTTCCGTACCTCAAGCCCTACTTGCCACATAGCCCCCTCCCTTCGGTGAAAGCTTATGTGAATCATACTTTTAAACGTTTGTGAATCCCTCGTGAGTCACTTCATTCGGGGATTGGTATAAGGACTTGTTCCCATAATAGCCTCCATAAACAGAGAAATAATGATGATACTATAATGGCACAAAATTAATACTTTCATAACAAGAAACTGTGGTTAATATGGGGTGCGGCATTTTTCTATATCTTGTGCGTTAATGAGGGCTTAACCCTATCCCATCTTTTGTGTTAAGCCCTTGCGACAGTCGGTTTCTCCCTCTATCTGCGATACAGAACTTATGACAACCCCCCCCGCCCTCGCCGAGCAAGCCCGCTTCGTTCCGGGCAAAATCATCACGGTCGATTTTGCCGAGGCCGCGACGTCGCCCTCTTATGACATCGTCATTGGCCACAGCATTCTGACGGAGGCCGCGACTTTGATCCGGCTGCGGCTGGGCGCGCGGCGGTGCGTCATTATTTCCGACAGCATCGTCGAGCCGTTATACGGCGCGCGGCTGGAAGCCATTTTGGTCGCGGGCGGGCATACCGTTCTGGATACTTTGGTCTTTCCCGCGGGCGAGGCCAGCAAGAATTTCGCGCAATTGCACGAGCTTCTGGACAACATCCTGACCCTCGGTGCGGATCGTCAAACGCTGATTATCGCGCTCGGCGGAGGCGTGGTAGGCGATCTGGCGGGGTTGGCCGCCTCGCTTGCTCTGCGCGGGCTTGATCTGGTGCAAATTCCGACCACCCTTTTGTCGCAAGTCGACAGTTCGGTGGGCGGCAAGACCGGCATCGATACCGCTTGCGGCAAAAACACCGTCGGCACGTTCTATCAGCCGCGGCTGGTTTTGGCCGACGTCACGTTGCTCGACTCGCTGCCCGCGCGCGAGCTGCGCGCCGGTTATGCAGAGGCCGTCAAATACGGGCTGATCTCTGACTCCGCCTTTTTCCGCTGGTGCGTGACGCATGGCGGGCAGTTGCTGAACGGCGATTCGGAATCGCAGATTCACGCGATCGGCTACAGCTGCGCCGCCAAAGCCAAAATCGTCTCCGCAGACGAACGCGAAGCGGGATCTCGCGCCCTGCTCAATCTTGGCCACACCTTCGGCCACGCTTTAGAGGCCGCGACCGGCTTCGGCAATCTTTTGGTGCATGGCGAGGCCGTGGCCATTGGCATCCTTATGGCCTTTCGCCTGTCAGTGCGTTTGCGCCTGTGTTCGATGCGCGATTATGATGAGATTCACGCCCATTTCGCCTCCGTCGGCCTGCCGACAAAGCCGCCGTCTTTCGATTATGACATTCCCCGTCTGATCGATTTGATGAAACAAGACAAAAAGGCGGAAGGGGGCGACATCACGCTGGTTTTATCGCGCGGCATCGGGCAAGCTTTCGTCTGCCGTGATACCGATATTCGCGCCTTAACCAACGAAGATCCCACAGGCCTCATCACCGCCGTGTGGAGGGAATTTACAGGCTCATGACCCCCCGCCCGAACTTCATCATTCCCGACTCCGAACTCGAAGGTCTTTTGACCCGCTACACGCGCGACATTACGGCACAGGAACGCGCGGGGCGATTCGACCCCATTTCCGGCCGCGATTCCGAGATCGACCACATGACGCTGATTCTTTTACAGCGTTTGCGCAAGAATGTTTTGCTTCTGGGCGGGGCGGGCGTCGGCAAAACCGCTTTGTTTATCGGCCTGTCGCAATGGATCGCGCAGAATAAGGTGCCCGACATGCTGAAAGGCGCGCGGCTGATCGAGCTGGAAATGTCGATGATCGGGGCGGGATCACAATCGCGCGCCGATCTGGAAGGCCGTTTGATTCCGATCATCAAGGGCGTGGCCGAGCGCAACGCCGCGCGTCTTGCGCCGCCTGTCATTTTCTGCATCGACGAAATTCACCAGTTGATGATCGCGTTCAAGGCGTCGAGCTATTCCGGTATCGCCGATCTGATGAAGCCTTATCTGACTGCGGGCGATTTGTATGTAATCGGCGCGACGACGCGCGAGGAATATGAGGATTACGTCGTCAACGAACCCGCCATCGACCGCCGCTTCCAGAAAATTTTTCTCAGCACACCGGATGCGGCGATGACGATCAAGATTCTGGTGAACATGAAGTCGAATTTTGAGAAGCATTACAACATCGAAATCACCGAGGAAGCCTGCGCGCGCGTGGTCAAGCTTACCGACCGTTATATCCGCAACCGCAATAACCCTGATAAATCGATTCTAGCCCTCGACCACGCCTGCGCGCGCTTTATCAAAGCCGGACGCACGGGAAGGCTGGACGCAGCGGCTATTGAAGCCGCGGTAGCCTCGGAAGCCGGGATTGACGCGGACGCAGTCAAGTAGGTCATTCCTCCAGCGTCATCCCCGCTTGCGCGGGGATGACGAATTTCTTTAATTCGGATTCATCAAACTACACTCCACCGTCCCGCCGCGCGTCGTTGCCAAATCAAAACTGCGCATTTTCTTTTCATGCGTCAGATGCATGACCGAAATAACCGTGCGCGGCGGGGTCGGGCGCACGAACAAACCCGTGTCCGCATCGATCATCGGCAGCGCGTAAAGCGACAGCCAATTGAACTCGGCGGGCATGATCCGCAGCGGGAAGCCTTGCGTGTAAACGGCGATATTGAGGCTGAGCTGATCGCCCATGAATTGCTGGCGCGTCATCTTTTCAACGCGTTGCAGACAAACCGCATAAACCTCCGCCCATGCCGCCCATACTTTCGATGTCGCGCGCAACGCAAAAACGGCGTCGCTTAACATCGGGCGCGGGAAAATCGCCGCGACCGTCTCTGCCGGAAAATTGGCGCGATACCATTTCAGATGATAGTCCCACGGCTGGGACGAGAGAAAATAAGGCCGGTAATCGCGGTCGATTTCAGAAGCGATGAAAAGCGCGTCCTCGGCTTCGGCTCCGTCCAGCATCACGTCGACCGCCTCCGGCGTTTGCGCCCACGCGTCGGCGTCCATCCACATGTAAACGTCATAGCCGGGAAAATAATCGCGCAAGAAAGGCCGCGCCGTCATTGCGCGAAAGCCCGGCATTTGCCGTTCCCATTCCACGCGTCCGGGATAATCGATATCGACGCGCGCCGGAACGATCACCGCGCCCAACGCCGCAACCTGAGCCTTGGCGCTGTCGCCAAGCCCGACATCGAGAACGCCGATAGCGAAAGGAAGAGAAAACTTATGCGCGCGCAGCGACCGCAACAAGCCAAGCGCCAGAGGCAGATAGGGATCGTTCGCCGCCGTGATAACGATGTTGCGCGGGGCGGTCACAACAATCGGATATCAGCCTTGACGCGCTTTGTAGCGCGGATTGGTCTTGTTGATGACATAGGTGCGGCCTTTGCGGCGCACGACTTTGCAATTAGCGTGGCGCTTTTTCAGCGCCTTCAAGGAATTGGCGACTTTCATAACAACGTCCTTTTTCTTAATTCTCTTCAGCGAGACGGCGCAAAATAGGGACAACCGCTTTCCATGTCAAGAAAATCGCATCCCTTAAACTTTCTTTCTTTTTCAGAAAGATTCGCAAAAAAGTTAACTTTTTATTAATTCAAATAGTATAAGGTGGCGGCAGGATTAGAGGACTATTGAATAACCCCTTATCTTTCAGTAAGATGGGTTGTCAATATGATCGGGAGGCAGGGACATTAGAAAGTCTTGTCAAACGGCATCAAACGCTCAGCCCTTTTTCGGCTTTGCCCCTCCTGCGCTTCAAAGTTATTCAACAATTCCAATCTTCCCGACGCTGTCGCAAGGTGTGGCGGCGCGGTTACCTGTCGTCCGGACTTTGTCTGGACAGGAAAGGGGCACCTATGGCCAAACGGCGTCGTTTTGATCCTTCAAACCGCAACGAAAAAACCCATAACGTCGAACCTCTCTATGCGCCCAATTCGCCTTGGGATCCGTTGAACAACCCCGCTTTTGAACGCCGCGATCAAAGTTATGTCCGCAAGGTAAAGCCGCAAAACGCCAATCAGTCCCTGTTGCTCGAAGCTATGGCGCAAAACAGCCTTGTGGTCGCCGCGGGGCCCGCGGGAACCGGCAAAACCTATCTGGCGATTACGGCCGCTGTCGAAGCCCTTGAGTCAGGCCGCGTTGACCGCATCATCCTGTCGCGTCCCGCCGTCGAAGCGGGCGAGACTTTGGGCTTCTTGCCGGGGGATTTGCAGGAGAAAATGTCGCCGTTCCTGCGGCCGCTTTACGACGCCTTGAACGACCGCATGGGCGGCAAACGGCTGAAACAATATCTTCAGGAAGGCTCGATCGAAATCGCGCCGATCGGCTTCATGCGCGGGCGCACGCTGAACAACGCCTTTGTCGTGATCGACGAGGTGCAGAATTGCACTTATGTCCAGATCAAAATGCTGCTGACGCGCCTCGGCTGGCATTCGACCATGGTTCTGACAGGCGATCCCGACCAAAGCGATTTGTTGGAAGGCATGTCGGGCTTGAGCGAAATCGCGCGGCGGTTGGAAGCGGTTCCGGGCGTTGCCGTCGTGCGCCTGACCGATCACGACGTCGTCAGGCATCCTTTGGTCGCGAGTATGCTGGGAGTTTTGTAGACGACGCCGGATGTTTGATTGTTCAAACTCATGCCGCCTCGCAAGCGCGAGCGAAGAAGGGGTGCGACCGTCGTTTAGCGGCTAGAATTTGTGGTGTTAACGCGCCTTTTTCGCAGGTCGGTGGCGCAGGAACGCGGGCAAGTCATCGTTAAACCGGTCTCCATTGTCTTGTTGCCGATCCTGCCGTGGCGCAACAGCTTTTGGCGGCGCGAGAGGCACGACGGTTTGCGTTGCGGGAACGGCTGCGGGCTTTTCGCGTTCTTTGCGGTGGTTTGTGTTGCGCGTGCGTGGCGGGCGACGGTCGCGTAGACTGTCGCGCGGATGGTGACGGGGCTGCGCCTCCTCGCGCGGCTCGCCCAGACCTTCGATGGTTTCGCGCTCGATGGTTTGCTTGATCAGGCTTTCAATCGCGGCGATTTGCTTAAGATCGTCGGGCATTACCAGCGTATAGGCGATGCCTGAAAGCCCCGCGCGGCCGGTGCGGCCGATGCGATGCACATAATCCTCGGCATTAAACGGCACGTCGAAATTGAACACGTGGCTGACGGCGTCGATGTCCAGTCCCCGCGCGGCCACGTCGCTGCACACCAAAAGCGCGATCTCGCCGCGGCGGAATTTGTCCAATGTCGCTGTGCGTTCGGACTGCTCCATATCGCCGTGGAGCGCGCCCGCGTTAAGGCCGTGTTTGACGAGGGATTTATGCAGCAAGGCGACGTCGCGCTTGCGGTTGCAGAAAATAAACGCGTTTTTGACGCTGTCCCGTTCGATCAAGGCGCGCAAAGTCTCGCGCTTCAGCCAATCGTTCTTTTGCGCCAGCATGACGAATTTCTGCGCAACGTTTTCCGCCGTGCTGGCGGGCGGCGAAACCGTGACGGTTTTGGGATTGCTCAGGAAACGATCCGCCAGCTTGCGGATTTCCGGCGGCATCGTCGCCGAGAAAAACAAAGTTTGCTTCAACGGCGGCAACATGCCCGCGATGCGCTCGACATCGGGAATAAAGCCCATATCCAGCATGCGGTCGGCTTCGTCGATGACGAAAATCTTGATGTCGGCCAGCATGATCCGGCCGCGGTCGAACAAATCCATCATGCGTCCGGGCGTGGCGATCAACACATCGACGCCGCGATCCAGCGCGCGGATTTGCTCGTCCATCGACTCGCCGCCGGTCAGGCGCGCCATCGACAGCTTGTGGTATTTGCCGTAATTCTCGAAATTTTCCGCGACCTGCGCTGCCAGTTCGCGCGTCGGCTCCAAAATAAGCGAACGCGGCATGCGCGCCCGCGCGCGGCCTTTGCCCAGCATTTCCAGCATCGGCAGGACAAAGCCCGCCGTCTTGCCGGTGCCTGTTTGCGCGCAGCCCAAAAGGTCGCGCATCATCAAGACATGGGGGATAGCCTGCTCTTGAATGGGGGTCGGGGTCGTATAACCGATATCCTGAATAGCTCGAAGGATATCATCGCTCAGCCCTAAATCGGCAAATGTGGTCACGGGGTGTTCAAACTCTTTCGTTTATTTTTATTGTTTATAGCAGATATAGGGTGCGCATTGCAAATAAAGTATAACGCCGTTTGCGAATGGGGTTTTGTTTTGGTTAAGAACGGCAGTTTTGCAAGAGCAGCAGGATCATTTTCTGCTCCGCAATAATTTTTTGGGCAGCAAACGGGTTGACCGAAATCCGTCGTGGGACTAGGGTACCGACAGTTTTTTTTGGGAGTATTTCTTCATGTCGCGTTCCGCCCGCCCCCCTGTATTGAAACAAAAGCCCGCCCTCGCTTCTGCATCGCGACAAAATCCTTTTCCCGCCACGCCCGCCGGATTCATCGACGCCTTTTACGCGCATGTCATGCCCGCGGACCTTGATCTCTTCTCGCCGAAAGAGCGGGCGTCGATCGCAGCTTCTGTCTGGTCTTTAGCGCAGACGCGCCGTCCGAATGAATTCAAATTGAGGGTATTTAATCCTTCGCAGGAAAAAGACGGCTGGGCGTCAGGTCACACGGCAATCGAAATCGTCCACGAGGACATGCCGTTTCTGGTCGATTCGGTCACGGGCGTCCTGCAAAATCGCGGTTTTTCCGTGCATATGGTCTTCCATCCGGTTCTGAACATCCGCCGCGACGCGCAGCACAAAGCGATGGGCATCACCCTCGCGGGCGCTCCCGGCTCCAGCTTTGAGAGTTTTATGCATATAGAAATCGATCGCGGCGACGATGCCGCGCAGTTGAAGGAGATCGAGGCCGAATTGCGCGCGACCTTGTCCGACGTCAAGGCCTCCGTCAAAGATTGGCCCGCCATGCGTTTGCGCATGCAAGAGGCCGCTGAAAAGCTCGCGCTTCCAAACGGCAAAAGCGCGGAAGGCGATGATATTGAAGAAGTCCGCGCCTTTTTGCATTGGCTGGCCGACGACAATTTTACTTTTCTCGGCTATCGCGAGATCGCCTTTTCGCAGCAAGACAAGGCTGCCCCCGCAGTCACGATCATGAAGGGTTGCGGCCTCGGCGTTTTGCGCGACGACGCAGTGCGCATGTTCGGCGGCCTGCGCGACGCAGGAAAAAACAACGCGCCGATGATGCGCAAATATCTGCGCTGGAACCACCCGCTGTTCGTGACCAAAACCCACGCCACCGCTTGCGTGCATCGCATCGTGCCGATGGATGCGGTCTTTGTCCGGCAGTTCGACGAGAAGGGGCGCATGACGGGCGAAAAACTGTTCGTCGGCCTGTTCACGGCGAAAAATTATGCCCAGACGCCGCACGAGATTCCCGTCGTGCGCCGCAAGATCGCGAACGTCGTCGCGCGCATGAATTTCGCGCCGCGAAGCCATAACGGGCGCAATCTGGCGCATATCCTCGCCACCTACCCGCATGACGAGCTGTTCCAGATTCCCGAAGAGGAGCTTTACGCCAACACGCTCGGCATTTTGCAGTTGCAGGAACGCGCCCGCGTCGCCCTTTTCGTGCGCCGCGATCCGTTCGATCATTGCGCGACGTTTTTGGTCTATGTACCGCGCGACCGTTACGACTCGACCTTGCGCGAGAAAATCAAAGTATTTTTGGAAGACGCCTATCAGGGCGCTTTGCTGGCATGGCATGTGCGCATCGACGAAAGCCGTCTGGCGCGCGCCTTCGTCACGTTGCGTCTCAATCCGACTTCGCCTTATCCCGATCCCGTCAAGCTGGAAGCCGATTTGCGCGAGATGTGCCGCACTTGGCCGGATCGTCTGCGCGACCGCATGATCGCGGCCTACGGCGAGGGCGAAGCGCTGGCGCTTTTGCGCCGTTACGGCAAGGCTTTCCCCAAAGCCTATTGCGAGGCGATGACGCCCGATTGCGCCGTACAGGATGTGCGCAATCTGGAACGCGCGCGCGCGGCGGGGCGGTTGATCGTCGATTTCGATAAAATGGGCGATGACCGTTTGTGCCTGAAAATGCTGCAGCCGGATCGTCCCTTGCTGCTGTCGGAAAGCCTTCCCTTGATCGAAAATATGGGTCTCAAGATCGATTATATGGGCGGTCCCTATGAAATAAAAGGCAACGACGGCCTCGCGCCGGTTTACATCCATAAATTCGTCGGCAAACCGGCTTTGGCCGCGCATGCCGACTTCGACCGCGTCAAGCCCGCTTTCGAAGACGCGCTCACCAAGGTCTGGAGCGGCGAGGTCGAAAACGACGCGTTTAACGCTTTGACGTTGCGCGCCGGTCTGGGCTGGCGCGAGATCGTGGTTTTGCGCGCCTTCGCGCGTTATTTGCGGCAATTGCGCATCCCCTACAGCCACGAAATGATGGCGGAGGCTCTGGTGCAGCATCCGCAGGTCGCGCAGCAAATCGTCGCGCTGTTCTTTACGCGCCATGATCCCGACTTAAACGGAAACAGAGCGGCCAAGCAAAGCGCGATCGAAAGCGCTCTGGCCGAAGCTTTGTCCCATATCGATGTTCTGGAAGAAGACCGCATTATCCGCCGTTATCTCAATCTGGTTCAGGCTTCCGTCCGCACGAATTATTTCCAGACCGACGCCAAAGGGGCGTTCAAGCCCTATCTGTCGATCAAGTTCGACAGCCGCGCCGTCGATTTCATGCCCTTGCCGCGGCCGCTTTACGAGATTTTCGTCTACAGCCCGCGCGTCGAGGCCATCCATCTGCGCGGCGGCAAAGTGTCCCGCGGCGGCATTCGTTGGTCGGATCGCCGCGACGATTTCCGCGCCGAGGTTCTGGGCTTGATGAAAGCGCAGATGGTCAAGAACAGTGTCATCGTGCCGGTCGGCTCGAAGGGCGGGTTCATCGTCAAGCATCCGCCGACAGGGGGCGATAAAATTCAGGCCGAAGGCATCGCTTGCTATACGCTCATGATGCGCGGGATGTTCGACGTCACTGACAACATCAAAAACGGCAAAATCGTCCCGCCCGCGCGTGTGGTGCGGCATGACGGCGACGATCCCTATCTGGTGATCGGCGCGGACAAGGGCACGGCCACATTCTCGGACATCGCCAACGGCATCGCGCGCGATTACGGCTTCTGGCTCGACGACGCGTTCGCGTCGGGCGGCTCGGCGGGCTACGACCATAAAGGCATGGGCATCACGGCGCGCGGCGCGTGGGAGGCGATCAAGCGCCATTTCCGCGAAATGGGCAAAGACATTCAGAAGCAAGACTTTACCTGCGTCGGCGTCGGCGACATGTCGGGGGATGTGTTTGGCAACGGCATGTTGCTGTCGCCTTGCACACGCTTGATCGGCGCTTTTGACCACCGTCATATTTTCTGCGATCCCGCGCCCGATGCAGCCAAAAGCTTTACCGAGAGAAAGCGCATGTTCGCGCTTCAGCGCAGCAGTTGGAACGATTACGACCGTAAGCTGATCTCGAAAGGCGGCGGCGTTTTCTCCCGCGCGGAAAAGACGATCAAGATAACCGCCGAGATGAAGAAAGCCTATGGCATCGCTTCCGACACGCTGCCCCCGACCGATCTTATCCAAGCGATGCTGAAGGCGGATATCGACTTGCTGTATTTCGGCGGCATCGGCACTTATGTGAAAGCGTCGGACGAGACGCAAGACGAAGCCGGCGACAGGGCGAACGAAGCTTTGCGCGTCAACGGAGCCGATTTACGCGCCAAAGTGGTGGGCGAGGGCGCGAATCTGGGCATGACCCAGCGCGGCCGCATCGAATATGCGCAAGCGGGCGGGCGTTTGAACACCGACGCGATCGACAATTCGGCGGGGGTCGATACGTCGGACCACGAAGTGAACATCAAAGTCCTGTTGCGTCGGGCGATTGACCGCAAAATGCTGAGTTTCGCCGCGCGCGACAAATTGCTGGCCAGCATGACCGATGATGTGGCGCGGCTCGTGCTGCGCGACAATTATCTGCAGACGCAGATTCTCTCGCTGACGGAATCCAGATCCCCCGACCTGTTGCAAGCCCATTTGCGTTGCATGCAGATTCTGGAGAAATCCGGCTTGCTGAATCGCAAAGTCGAATATCTGCCCGACGACGCCGAAATCGCCGAAAGGCAGAGGCACGGCAAAGGCCTGACGCGGCCGGAAATGGCGGTGCTTTTGCCCTACGCCAAGCTCTGGCTGTATGAGAAAATTCTCGATTCCGCCCTGCCCGACGATCCCGCTTTGAAACGCGATGTCGAAAATTATTTCCCCGAAGCGTTGCAAAAAGCCTACGCCAAAGACATCGCCCAGCATCAGTTGCGCCGCGAAATCGCGGCGACGGTTGCGGTGAACGACATCATCAACCGCGCGGGTTTCCGCATCATTCAAACGATGGCCGAAAGCCACGATCCCGAAAGTGTGGTTCGCGCCTACCTTCTGACCCGCGACGCATTCTCCTTGACCGAGATTTGGGACGGGATCGAGGCTTTGGACAACAAGGTTCCAGCCGCGGCTCAAACACGCATGCTCATTGCGGTTCATACTGCTTTGATGCAGGCGATCGAAGGCATGCTGGCAAACCCCAAAGCTCTGGCGGATCTGGCGAACGGCATTGCGGCCGGACGCAAAGGGTTGGCTCAGCTCGGCGACCGCCTGTCGCGCGACCCCGCGACACATTCCGCCGAAAAAGAATGGCAAAACGCAGGCGCGCCTCAGGATCTGGCGCAGCGCTTGGCGTTGCTTCCCACCTTGGTCGGCGCGTTCGATCTTATCGGCCTTGCGGCCAAGAACAAAATGCGGGTCGGCGATCTGGCCGCCTTGTTCTTCGGCCTTGAAGCAAGGCTAGAGATCGGCTGGCTCAAGCGTTTGCCGCCACTATCCGCGCAAACCTCGTGGCAACGCGAAGCTGCGCAGCGCGCGCTAGCGGAACTTTCTGCCCACCATCACCGCCTGACGGCGCAAATGGCAAGCAGAAAAGGCAAAGCGCAAGGCGTGGCAGTCTGGGCTGCGCAAAACGCTCCCAGCCTCGAACGCTACGACGCCCTGCTCTCCGAAGGCCGCGCCGCCGGTACGGTGGATTTGGCAATGCTGATGCTGGTTAATGAAAGATTGCGTAGCTTATCGGCTTAGTCGGATCGTGTCGGCGAAGCGAAAACGATAGAATCCCCTCCCCCTCGCGGGGAGGGTTAGGGAGGGGGGAGTTCCGCAAGAGATAAAGTTTGGGATTATCAGCAATTGTGCCACAAGACTGTTCCTAATACTTAATCGCCTTTCCCAGCCTCACGCCCCCCACCCTAACCCTCCCCGCGAGGGGGAGGGAATCCTGCCGCTTTTGCTGCACCGTTTTTCTCTCCCCCCCCGCCGAAGGCATGACTCCCGATTCCGAATCTCCCGCTCCCCACTATCACGGCCACCGCCAACGTCTGCGCGAAAGGTTGCTGCAATCGGGCACGGATTCCCTGCAAGATTATGAATTACTGGAAGTCCTGCTTTTCGCCGCGATCCCCCGCCGCGACGTCAAGCCCTTGGCTAAACAGCTTTTGTCCGAGTTTAAAAGCCTTTGGTCTTTGGTTAACGCCCCGCCGGAAAGGCTTTTACAGTTCGGGCTGAGCGAAAACGCGGCCGCGACGTTGCGGGTCACGGCGGCAATTGCCCTGCGCGCCCAGAAAAAAGCCATTGTCGGCGGGGCGCTTTTGAACAACTGGCAGCGCATCGTCGATTATTGCCGCATGGCTATGGCGCATGAGCCGATCGAACAGTTCCGCTTGCTGTTTCTCGACCGCAAAAACCACCTTTTGGCCGAGGAAGTCCAGCAGCGCGGCACAATCGACCACACGCCCGTCTATCCGCGCGAAATCGTTAAAAGAGCGCTGGAAATCGGCGCCGGAGCCTTGGTTCTAGCCCACAACCACCCCAGCGGCGATCCCACGCCCAGCAAAGACGACATCGCTATGACCCGCGCCATTATCGAAGCCTGCCGTCCCCTAGGCATCGCCGTCCATGACCACATCATCATAGGCCGCGACGCGGTGGCGAGTTTTAAGACGTTGGGGCTGTTATAAGGAGGAGGGGGGAAGGAAGGGAAATAGGGGAAGAAAGGGAATCAACCCTGTGCGTCATCCCCGCGAATGCGGGGATCCATCTTGGCCACCACACCCATCGCCCGTAAGCTTGCCCCGTTGAAAGACGGGGATGGATCCGGCGGGGATGACGCGCATTTTGAAGCGGTTATTTCCTCACGCCGACTCTTCCCCCTAATTCCCTATTGATTTTCCTCCCCAAATCCCCGAATATGCGCCACCCAATTTGATTGAGGAGTTTTTCATGCGCCGTCTGCCGGTTGTCTTTTCTGTCGCTTGCGTGGCTCTTGCGGTCGCCGCATGCGCGTCTTTCTCGGACAATCCTCCCGTCCAGTTCTGGCGTCCGATCAGCGAACCGAATTTGCTTATGCCCTCGGATACGCTGCAGAAGAAGCTCGATTTCGATCTTAGCCAATGCCATTGCGGCATCTATCCCGCCAACGCCTCGCGCGACGACATCGTCCAGTTCCAGCCTGACAGGCAGCGCCTCGCGCAAACCGGCGTGACGGTGACGCCGAACGAAGACGGCCAGTGCCAACAGCAACCGAGCCTCGTCGTGACCGAATGCATGCGCCAGCGCGGCTGGGAACCGACCAACTGCTCCGGCCGCATGGCATTGCCAAACGGCGGCTCGCTCTGCGCGAGTTATACGCAGCCGGTAGAGTGAGAGAACGGAAGACTGAAAAGGATTTGAGACGCGCCACGAATTGCGCTTTCTCGTAGGAGCGGCTTCCAGCCGCGACTGTTGACATAAAAACAAGAGGTCGCGGCTGGAAGCCGCTCCTACGAAAAGATAATTTGTGACGTTGCGATGGATATCCTCCGCCTTCCGTCAATCAAAACTCTCCTTCGGATATGCGCCCCAGAAATCGGATTTGCGTAAGTACCCCTTAACATCGTCGAACTTCACTTTGCACCAGTCCGGCGCGCAGGAGGTGATCTGCCCTATCGCGCCCGCTTCCAAATGCGCGACGACGGGGGACTGGTCGTCGCGGCTTTCGCGCAAATCATGCGCGCCGCCGGTGACGATCGCGCCGCGCAGTCCTGTAAGTTCGGTTTTGTTGACCCACCCCTGTGTGCCTTCGGGATCGCGCACACGCCGCCAAATGTCATATTCCGCCGTGATCTCGACCGGCAAACCGCGCCGCGTGTAAACCCATTCAATCGGATAGCGCATCCCCGGCCCCGTGCGCATATTAACCTCGCCGCTGCGCAACGTAGCAAAGCGCGGCAAAGGCTGATGCGATGTGTTGTCGATTCCCTCGGCGGCAAAGGCGGGGAGGGTGAGGAGGGAAAGAAAAATAACGCAGGAAGAAACCTTTCGTAATCCCCAAGCCAAGAAAGCCGTCATTCCCGCGAAAGCGGGAATCCATCGCGAGCGATAGCGAGCATAAGAGTCCAGCGGCGGTTTAAATGAAATCGCCGCTGGACTCTTATGCCGCGCAGACGCGCGGCGATGGATTCCCGCTTTCGCGGGAATGACGACAGATGTTCTCATATCCCCGCCTCAACATCCCCCCGCCCTTGCGCCTCATGAAAAGCGGCGGCGAAATCGTCCAGCTTTCCCTGTTCGATCGCCCCGCGCAATCCGCGCATCAGGTCCTGATAATACTGCATATTATGCGCGGTCAAAAGCATGGGGCCAAGCATTTCCTCGCCCCTGAACAAATGATGCAGATAGGCGCGGGAATAACGCGTACAAGCCAAACACCCGCATTCGGAATCCAAAGCCCGCCGATCATCCAAATGCCGTGCGTTGCGTATATTAACCGTGCCGCGCCGCGTGAAAGCCTGCCCCGTGCGCCCCGACCGCGTCGGCATCACGCAATCGAACATGTCGACGCCGCGCCGCACCGCGCCCACAATATCGTCAGGCCGCCCCACCCCCATCAGATAACGCGGAATCGAAGCTTTCAGCGCAGGCACAGTCTCGTCCAAAGTCGCAAACATCACCTCTTGTCCCTCGCCCACCGCAAGCCCGCCGATGCCATAACCGTCAAGCTCCAACGCCGCCAAAGCCGCCGCCGATTCCAGCCTTAAATGCGGATAGGTGCTGCCCTGATTGATGCCGAACAAAGCATAGCCTTCGCGAGGTTTGAACGCTGTTTTACACCGCTCGGCCCAGCGCATCGACATACGCATGGAAACGGCGGCTTGCTCGGGCGTGGCGGGATGGGGTGTGCATTCGTCGAAACACATCGCGATATCGCTGTCCAGTAAATGCTGAATCTGCATCGACCGTTCAGGCGAGAGCTCATGCAAACTGCCGTCGAGATGCGAACGGAACACCGCCCCCTTGCGCTCGTCAATCACGCGCAATTTGGCCAGCGACATCACCTGAAACCCGCCCGAATCGGTGACAATCGGCCCGGGCCAATCCATAAACGCATGCAACCCGCCCAGCCGTGCCACCCGCTCCGCCGTCGGCCGTAACATCAGATGATAGGTATTGGCAATCGCCAGTTCAGCCCCCGCGGCGCGCACAGCGTCAGGCAGCATGCCCTTGACGGTAGCCGCAGTCGCAGTCGCCATAAAAGCGGGCGTTTCAAATGTTCCATGCGCGGTCGTGACGCGCCCACGCCGCGCGGCTTTGTCGGTGGATAGAATATCGAAAGCAAACCCTGTCATTCACGCTCCAGCAAACACGCATCGCCATAAGAATAAAAACGATAGGCGTTTCCCATAGCATAAGCATAAGCGCTCTGCATAGTTTCCAAACCCATAAAAGCCGACACCAGCATAAACAATGTCGATTGCGGCAAATGGAAATTGGTCAGCAAAACGTCGGCGGCGCGGAAGCGATAACCCGGCGTGATGAAAATCGCGGTATCCTCGGCAAAAGGCCGCACAACGCCGCTTTCATCCGCTGCGCTTTCGATTACGCGCAAACTGGTCGTGCCGACGCAAACGATGCGCCGCCCTTCCAGCCGCGCCCGATTGATTTTCTCGGCGGCTTGCGGCGTGATCTCGCCCCATTCGGCATGCATGACGTGGTCTTTGATGTTTTCAGCTTTGACCGGCAGAAAAGTCCCCGCCCCGACATGCAAAGTCACGATCACTTGATCGATATTTTTGCTTTTAAGTTTGCCCAGCAATTCCGGCGTGAAATGCAATCCGGCGGTCGGCGCGGCAACAGCGCCGTCCCGCGCGGCATAAACGGTCTGATAGCGGTCGCGGTCGGCTTTAGCCGCCCCAGCCTCGCGCTTGATATAAGGCGGCAAAGGCGGTTCGCCATAACGATGCAGGAGGGCGAGGAGCCGTTCGTCGGACAGCACTCCCCCTCCCCTTGAGGGAGGGGGTAGGGGGTGGGGGGGGGACGATTGAAGCCGTGCCTGTTGATGATTCCTGGCTGCGGCTTCTGCGGCGCTCCCCCCTCCCCCGCCCCTCCCCTCAGGGGGGAGGGGAGAAAGAAACCGCAGCAAAACCTCTCCGCTCTCCTGCTTCTCTAAAATCTCTGCAAAAAAATCCGGCGCAAATTCAACCCTATCGCCCACGCGCAACCGCTTCCCCGGACGCGCAAAAGCCAGCCAAGCCGCAGCGGCATTTTTCTTATGCAGCAAAATCTCAACTTTAACTTCACCGCGCCGTCCATAAATCCGCGCCGGAATCACCCGCGTGTCGTTCATCACCAGCACATCGCCCGCCCGCAATAAGTCCGGTAAATCATAAACATGATGATCCGATAAACGATCCGGCATCACCCGCAACAACCGCGCACAATCCCGCGGCTCGACCGCAGTCTGGGCAATACGGTCGAGCGGGAGAACAAAATCGAAGTCAGAGGTTTTCAAATCGCGCATTGCAGGCCGCTGGCCCTCAATTGTTCAGCCAAGACGGCTTTCAACCGCGCCAACCCCTCTTCGCTCTGCGACTCCGCGCGCGCGATCAGCGCCGCCTGCGTATTCGACGCGCGCAACAACCACCAACCGTCATCCGTTAAAACCCGCACGCCGTCGGTATCGTTGACCTTGGCCTTGGCGGCCAGCAACCGCGCCTTAACCTCATCGACCACAACGAATTTGCGCGATTCCTCGACAGGAATGCGCATCTCCGGCGTGTTGATCGTCTGCGGCAAACTGTCGCGCCATTCGGCCAAGGATTTCCCCGACGCGCTCATCAGCGAGGCCAGCCGCACGGCGGAATAAATCGCGTCGTCATAGCCGTAATATTTGTCGGCAAAGAACATATGCCCGCTCATCTCGCCCGCCAGCAAAGCATGCGTTTCCGCCATTTTGGCCTTAATCAGCGAATGGCCGGTTTTCCCCATCACAGGATTGCCGCCCAGCTCGGCCACCCTGTCGAAAAGAGCTTGCGAAGCCTTAACATCGGCAATAATCGTCGCGCCCGGATGCGCCGCCAGAACCTCGCTGGCATAAATCGCCAATAATTGATCGCCCGCGACAATGCGCCCCCGTCCATCCACCGCGCCGATGCGGTCGGCGTCGCCGTCGAAAGCAATCCCCAAATCGGCCTTTTTCTCAGCCACGGCCTTTTGCAAATCGACCAGATTATGCGGCTCGGTCGGATCGGGATGATGATTGGGAAAGGTGCCGTCGATCGCGTCGAAAAGCAGCGTATGCGTGCCGGGAAGTTTTGCCGTCAAACGCCTGACAATATCGCCCGACGCGCCGTTGCCGCAGTCCCAGACGATGTTCAACGGCTTCGCGCCCTGATAATCCTGCAACAAACGCGCGATATAGGCTTCGGAAACGTCGGCCGTCGAGACAGAACCCTCGCCGACCGCGAAATCATCCGCCGCCGCCATATCTGCCAACTTCTTGATCGCCGCGCCGTAAACGGAACCGCCGCCGACAAGATTCTTGGCCAGCAACATCTTAAATCCGTTCTGATCCGGCGGATTATGCGATCCCGTCACCATGATCCCCGCATCGGCTTTCCCCTCCGCCGCAGCGAAATAAAGCATCGGCGTCGGCCCCAGCCCAACGCGCTCGACCACAGCGCCGGTCGAGATCAGCCCCTTGACCAAAGCCGCCTCAAACATCGGCGAATGCGTTCGCCCGTCATACCCCACGACGATGCGCTTGCCTCCCGCGCGAAGGGTCATCGTGCCGAAAGCCTTGCCAAGTGCGACGGCATCGCCCTCGTTCAAATTTTTGCCAACAGTGCCGCGAATATCATATTCGCGGATGATCGTGGGGTCGAATGTGTGGGGCATAGGATTTAGCCTTGTTGATGCGGAAAGGAAGCTTTGCTATTCTTTGTAACGTTATTGCGGACATAAAATACATCTTTTCTGCGAACGGCCAAGCCTTGTTTGAAATCCGGCCTGTTTAAAACGACATCATTTTTACTTGTTAATTCAGCGTGTTATGCGTATAATGTTCGTTAGATAAAACACCGTTTCTCTATTTGGGGCATCAATGCAGAAAATTTCCGAAGAAGACATCAAGGTTCGCATTGCCCGTGACAACCCTTGGTGGAGAGAGGACTCTGATTTAATTCCCGAAGCCAAATCGCCCAAGCGCGTGTATTTTGATTCATTCAGAAACTTGTCGCTTAATTTTGATGTTAAGCGCGCCACTGTTTTACTTGGGCCTCGCCGCGTTGGTAAAACGTTTATGATCAAGCAATTGATTCATGATGCCATACAATCAGGCCTAAACCCGAAGCATATTCTTTTTGTCAGCATTGATACCCCCATTTATTCGGGTATATCGCTTGAAAAATTTATAAACTACATGCCGGTAAGTTCAGATCAGAACCGATGTATCGTCATATTCGATGAAATTCAGTATTTCCGTGACTGGGAAATTCATTTAAAGGATTTGGTCGACAATTACCCCTCTATCAAATTTATCGCCAGCGGGTCTGCCGCGGCAGCGCTTAAATTAAAAAGCAGGGAATCCGGCGCGGGACGTTTTTCCGATTTCATGCTTCCGCCCCTTACATTCTATGAATTTCTTCTTTTCTTGAAAGAAGATGGAAAATACATAGAAGAAACCAGTCCAAAATCATGTAGATACGCGATCAAGGATATTGACGGATTGAACGCGCGGTTTGTGGACTATTTGAATTATGGCGGATATCCGGAAGCCGTCACAAATGAAGAAATTCGCAAAAACCCCGAACAATTTATCAAGAACGACATCATTGACAAGGTTCTCTTAAAAGATTTGCCGAGCCTCTATGGCATTGCCAGCATTCAGGAACTTAACAAGCTTTTCTCTTTCCTTGCCTATAACGCAGGCAATGAAGCCAGTTTTGAAAACATCAGCCAAGAATCCGGCATCACGAAGCCAACCATAAAAAAATATATCGAATATCTTGAAAGCGCCTTTTTAATTATCAAGGTTTCGACCGTTGATGATAATTGCAAGACAATGAAAAGAGAGCGCAATTTCAAAATATATCTTAATAACCCGTCTATGAGGGCAGCCTTATTCGCCCCTGTTAAAGCTGATGATAGCACTCGAATTGGTCAGCTAACTGAATCGGCAATTTTTTCCCAATGGCAGCATTCGCCCAGATTTGGGAACTTGAAATATGCTCGTTGGCGCAGCGAGGGGGAAGTCGATATTGTATACTTAGCAGGGGATCAGAGACCGCATTGGATAGGGGAAATTAAATGGTCGGATAGAATTGATAATAAATGGGAAGAAGAAACCAGATCCTTGAGCGCGTTATTACGTCGCCACAAATCAATCAGTACAGCTCTTTTTACGACGAAAACAATAGAGCGAGATACAATTCTGGAGGGGCGCACCCTGCAAATTACCCCCAGCGCAGCTTATTGTTATGTGGTTGGCAGAAACATCACATCAGGTTTGGATGTCCCCGTAGCGGAAATGATAGATTCGTCCGAAAATGCATAAAGACTATGCAAACAAGCACGTTTTGAGGAATGGCGGCGCTTGATGGCCGTCCTTTTCACGCTGTAAACGCTTTGTATTTTCTTCAGAACCAAAACAATGTAATAATCCCCTCATGAGCGCACCCCTCGCCAATCTCCCCGCCCTGCGCGGCGAAGGCAATCTCGTCGTCTATTTGCGCGAGATTCGCAAATTTCCGCTGCTGGACGCCAATGAGGAGTTTATGCTCGCCAAATCCTGGAAGGATTACGGCGATCTTGAAGCCGCGCATAAACTCGTCACCAGCCATCTGCGTCTCGTCGCGAAAATCGCGATGGGCTATCGCGGCTACGGCCTGCCTTTGGCCGACCTGATAGCAGAGGGCAATATCGGCATGATGCAAGCGGTCAAACGCTTCGATCCCGACCGCGGCTTTCGTCTGTCGACCTACGCGATGTGGTGGATCCGCGCGGCGATACAGGAATATATCCTGCATTCGTGGTCGCTGGTCAAAATTGGCACCACGTCGGCGCAGAAAAAGCTGTTTTTCAACCTGCGCCGCCTGAAAGGCGAGATGAAAGCGATCGACGACGGCGATCTGTCGCGTGAACAGGTTCAGGAAATCGCCCAACGTCTGGAAGTGCCGGAGGAAGACGTCGTCAACATGAATCGCCGCCTGACCGGCGGCGACCAGTCGCTCAACGCGCAAATCAGCAAGGACGGCGAAGGCGGCGACGAATGGCAGGATTGGCTGGTCGACACGGCAGAACCAGCCGATACGCAAATCATCGCTGCGCAAGAACTCGGCAACCGCCAGCGTTTACTGGCGCAAGCGATGGAAGGCCTAAATCCCCGCGAGCGCGACATCATCGTCGCCCGCCGCCTTTCCGAAACCCCCGCGACGTTGGAAGACCTATCGCAACGCTATGCCATCAGCCGCGAACGCATCCGCCAAATCGAAGTCCGCGCCTTCGAAAAGCTTCAACACAACATCAAGATCGAAGCCGAGCGCGAAGGCTTGCTGCCCTGATTGCAAGACCATCTGGTGCCCAGTGTCAATGAATTGAGAATCTTCATTCCGGAAAAATGCGCCACTTTTTGAAACCAAAAGGCACACCACTCTACAGTATAACGTGTTGATAATACTAGAAAGTTCGTCATTCCCGCGAAAGCGGGAATCCATCGCGAGCGATAGCGAGCATATGAGTCTGCGGCGTTTCCACTTGAACCGCAGCTAGACTCTTTCCGTGCAGACGCGCGGGAATGACGATGGTTTCGTAATAGAGTCAATGGATTATACCGTGCCTATCCGGTTTTCACCCACTCCACCTACATGTGGGGTGAGCCCAATCTCCTGAATAAAGTTCGGCGTACGTTGGTGCGGTGACATCGCCAGCAATGCCAAGCAGAGAGCGGAAGGCGCTGAACGGATAAAAACG
>JARLJD010000182.1 GCA_031291395.1 Alphaproteobacteria bacterium
ACTGCACCAACCGCCGCAGTGCCGCTTCATCCACGGAGCCGTCTTTTCGGAAGGGGGTGACGAGGGCCGTGCCGCAACCGCGAATTTTCAGGCTCATGGAACCTCCAAGTTGGGTGCTGGGTTTTGGGTGTGGGGGCATTTGGGGATTATATCCTGACCGCCCCCCTCACCCCGACCCTCTCCCCCCAAGGGGGGAGTCACCCCCGACGTAGAGTTGCCAATTG
Organism: Alphaproteobacteria bacterium; assembly: GCA_031291395.1. Taxonomy (GTDB): domain Bacteria; phylum Pseudomonadota; class Alphaproteobacteria; order UBA9219; family UBA9219; genus CAIXLI01. The sequence goes on from JARLJD010000182.1 coordinate 225, forward strand.
AGTCACTTATTTCCTCACGCCGACTTATGCTGTATCAAGCCGTCGCCGCCTGCCTCGTCTCATACCCGTACGAAGCTGCGGACGGCATCCGCTCCGCCGCCACATGGAAATCATTGGCCGCCTCGCGCTCATAAGGCAACGCTTCCAGCGCCCCACGCCCGCCGGTCACGACCAGCTCGATCAGTTTCCCCGTCGGCGTAAAGCATCCGCACACCAAAGGCCCGCCGCGCCCGCATCCGCCGTCCAACGTCACAGCCAAATCGTCGAGATCCGCACCGCCGTTCACGCTGTCGAACCCGCGCACAATGCGGTTATAAGAAGCCAAAGCCCGCCCCGTCACGCGGAATGGCGCGGCCGTCCACCACAAAGATTCCCCCTGATCGTCAATCGACCGCGCCGGATCAAAGTTCGCCGGGACCAAAAGCAGCCGTTTCTGATCGGCTCCCGCATTGGTAAACGCCGCGCGCCGCGTCGTGAACATCATTTTCTCATTACCGGGCGCATTGCGCTGCAACGCCCGCAACTGGTTGGTCCAGCGCGTAATCGCCAGACTGCCCGCCCGCGCGATCGAGCGCGTATCGTTGACGCTGACCCCATACAACCGCAAATAAGACTCGACCCCCGAAGCCAGCAGCTTTTCCAAAGTCTGATGCGGCAGCGGCGCGAACTGCAAACGCAGCAGCCGCTGCCAAGCCTCTTCCGCAGGCCCGCGCAGATAGGTGATATCGCAAGGCTCGACGCCCGTCTTGCACAGCAGGGCAGAGCGGAACGCCAAAAGTTCATCCAGCATCGCCGCATTGTTACGCGACTCGACGCCCAGATAATTGCCCAGATAAACCAGCCGATCGCGCACAGAAAAACGCGTCGCCAAATGATCGTGCAAAGTCGCCAACCGATCGACATCGCCGTGAAGCGCGGCGACAGCCCATATGCGACGCGGAGAACCCAGTTCAGCAAACTTCTCGTTCACAACCTGCCTCTTCGTTAAGAATACGTTAACGGGACTTGAGCACGAGAATCATCCAAATTGCAATGATTCGATTCGCCTTCACGTCCCCGCCCAGCCATTCTCTCTAAAACTACCTTGTTGAAAGCGTGCCTATCCGGTTTTCACCCACTCCACCTACATGTGGGGTGAGCCCAATCTCCTGAATAAAGTTCGGCGTACGTTGGTGCGGTGACATCGCCAGCAATGCCAAGCAGAGAGCGGAAGGCGCTGAACGGATAAAAACG
>JARLJD010000183.1 GCA_031291395.1 Alphaproteobacteria bacterium
CTCTTGCCGCGAACGGCTTTCTGCACCCCGCGTTTCCCACATCTTTCCACCCACAACCACGACAGCCCATTGATTTAAATGCAAAAAGAAAACAAAAAAAGAAGAAAATCGCTCTTGCCAAATCAGCGACTAGAGACCAACGGCCCTAATAAATGACTCATAGAGCGGACAAGAAAAAGCCCTCCCCCTCTATGGGGGAGGGTTGGGTGGGGGTGATGCTCGAGTGTAAGAAACCCGCTTGCCAAGGGCGCTTTTTGCCGAACCAGCACCCCCATCCCGGCCTTCCCCCATAGAGGGGGAAGGAGTCTCTCTCGTCCCGTAGGCGGTCATTTATTAGGGCCGTTGGTATAACAAAGGGTCGCGGCTGGAAGCCGCTCCTACGAGAAACAGATAATTTGTGACCTTGCGAAGGATAACAACCCAAACGGCAGCGATTTCTCCGCGATATCCTGTCTCGTATCCCGCAACGCGCTCTGGGCCGTTTTGGGGATTCCGTCTTCGATGCGGATGGCGGTTTGCCACAGGATATCGTTTACGGAAACGGCCGCTGCGCGGTCATGATTTAAAATCAGACGCACCGCGCCGGAACGCAGCGCCAGAAGAATGACCGGATCGTTGCGGTAATCGGGCGGTTCTTGCGCGATGCCCGCCATGATGTTCGCAGCCTCGTCGCGCAGCTTTTCGTCATCGGGATGTTGCATAAGCTTTTTGCGCTCTTCAATCAGGATGCGGGCGAGGGGGTGGAAGAAAGAACGTTGGGGCAGGGTGATATCCGCCGTTTGGCTGAAGCCTTTTTTTCCGGCTTCGTTGGTGGCGACGATTTGCAGCGTCACTTTCTGTCCCGCCCATGGGCGCGAGGCCAGATCTTCAAAATCGGCACGCGAAATCTGCTTGGCCGTTTCGGCGGAAAGGGGGATTTCAATCGGCGATTGATCGGCTCCCGGCAAAGGATCGTGCGGCGTGACGCGCAAGGCGATTTCCGTAAGGCCGAAAGCGTCGGAGGCTTTATAAGCCAGACGAACGGTTTTGTTTTCGGTCAAAACGGGCGCTTCGGTCATCGATACGTCGGGCGGCGCGGCTTTGTCCAAAGCCAACGCGCGCTCTGCCTCCGGTTTCAACGTGGCAACAAAATCGGTTCCCTTAACGCTTGCCAGCAGGAAAACGGTGACGCAAGCCACCCCAATAGCGATGCCGCGTAGATTTCGCGCGCGCTGTAAGATTTGCGAGAAAGTATCAAACCAACCCATGCAACGGATCCCCCCCCCCTCAATGTTTAAATATGCCAGCGTTTCCGCATCCTATCGCCACTTTTCCAGATGATGCTATAACACGATCCCCTAGTACCCCGCGTCACCTAAAATTGGGGGATTTACCTTGGTCTTTTTCGTCGTGGCGAAGTCGAACGGCTTGACTGTATGTCCAATACAGCCTGCGCCGTTCGACTTCGCCACGCCAAAAAATCCCGGCGGTATCTCCCCCAATTTTAGGTGACGCGGGGTACTAGTGCTATTGATGGGCGTAGGCTTGAACAGGTTGTGGCTTATCCATGCATGAATGCCCCCATGCACCAGGAACCTCGCAAAAAGGGCCGTAAGTGAATTTTGTCAATTGCTCGACCGAGTCGATTTCGACGCGGGTTCCGTCGATGCGTATGCCCGCTTTTTGCCGCAGCATATTCAGCGCGCGCGAAAACGTGGCGCCTCTCATGCCCAAAACATAGGCGATCAGGTTTTTATCATAGGGCAAAAAGACGATGGCGCTACCCTCGCTCTCCGGACAAAGCCTCAACAAAAAACAGCCGATGCGCTGAGGCGCGGTTTGCATGGCGTTAAGCGCCATCTCGCTGTAATGCTTCCTGTAATGCTGCGACAGGGAAGACAGCATGCCAAGAGCCAAAGCGGGGTTGATTTTTATCTGTTCCTTAAGCAGCGCCGATGGAATGCTGAAGAGCTGAACGTCTTCAACGACTTGCGCGCTGCTTGTATGGGCGCCATGTTCGAAAACGGCGCTTTCGCCGACCGTGCTGCCGTAGGACAGCATGTCGATAATTATTTCTTCGCCTTCCGGCATCGTGTGGAACAGTTTGACCCAGCCGTTCCTGATGACATAGAAAAAATCCGCAGGCTCGTCCTGAAGATACAGGATCTTTCCTTTTTTATAAGACCGGAACTGCGCGGCGTTGTGAAAGCAGGCAAGCTCCTCATCGGAAAGGCTGGAAAACAGCAAGGCATCCCTCAGGGCATCTGGCGCATGCCTCGATCGAAGGGGGTTTTGTTCGTTTGCAACAGGGGCCATGTGGATATCCCTCTTAGCGTGAAGCATACCACATTTGCGCTGCAGAAACAATTTCGTCCGTCTCGCGAGGCAGGCGCGAGGGGGCGACAGTGCCGTTAGGCCTCGTCCATAAATAAGTGAGCCATCTGGCTCGTCTTTTTGTTCCCTCGCTTCGTCGCGAAAAAGTCATGTACGTCCAGTACATTCGACCTTTTCGCGCCAAAGCGAGGAAACAAAAATCCTTCGTCCTATGGCTCACTTATTTATGGACGAGGCCTTATTCCTTCTCCATCGTGCATTGCAACGGATGCTGCGCTTGTCTTGCGGCGGCGAGAACCTGAGCGACTTTGGTTTCCGCGATTTCAAAGCTATAGATGCCGCAAAGGCCGCTGCCGCTTTTGTGGACTTGCAGCATAACGGTCAGGGCGTCTTCGCGGGATTTATTGAAATACAGCTCCAGAATTTGCACAACAAAGTCCATCGGCGTATAATCGTCGTTTAGCAGAAAGACTTTGTACATCGCCGGTTTTTTCGTCGTCGCGCGCGTTTTGACCGCCACGCCGCCTTGCGGTGTTGCCGTGTGAACATCAGAATCGCGATCCGCCGCGCCGCGAGGGGGGAGAAAAACAGGCATGGAAAGATTATAGCGCGGCAAAAGGGGAAAATCCAAGCCCCTACCGCAGGCTTTCCCGCTGCGCATGAACGTTTTTTCCTGCCGTCGGCGGCAGCTTAAGCGCTTTGCGAAGGATAGCGTTGGTGCGGGTTTGCCACCCCTTGCCCGTGTTGCGCAGGGCGTGAACAAGGTCAGCGTCAAGACTTATATGAACTGGCTCTTTGGTGCGCCCCACGGGGCGGCCGATGCTGGCGCGAATAGCGCGGATCAGGTCGGGTGGCGAATCGTGGAAAGGTCGCGCGCGTTTCAATTCGGCTTTCGTCAAAGGCGCATCGTCGGCATAGCGACGGGCTTTAGGTTCTTTGCGCATAATCCGTCTCCTCTCTTTTGTTGGAACGCCGCAGGCTGATGATGCGGAGGTCAGTGGCGCGGTATGTAAAAATGATCGTATGCAACTTTCCATAAAGCCAACCAACAGCGGCCCATCGCGTTTCGCCGTCTATGTCGGGACGAGAACGGTCAAGCGTTATGGACGTATCCCAATCAAAATCATAGACGGCATCAAACGATAAGCCATGTTTGGCTTTGTTTTGCGCGCATTTCTTTTCATCCCAAACCAGCATGACTTATTATGTACATAAATAAGAAAAGGATCAAGCGAAAAGATTCCTCGTCACGCTGCCTCAACTCCCATCCTCGCCAGCATCGCGTCGCGATAGAGGGCGGAGCGGTGCCAAACGGCGGCGTCTCGGATCATGTCTTGCAGACCGCGCGCAGGTCTCCAGCCGAGGATGCGGTTGGCTTTTCTATTGCTGGCGACCAGTATGGCCGGATCGCCTTCGCGCCGCGGGGCGACTGCGGGAGAAAAATCGGGGCGGTCGAGCGCCTTGCGCGCCGCGGCGACCATTTCCAAAACCGAAAACCCCGCCCCGCTGCCGAGGTTGAAAATGTCGGTTTCTCCTCCGTTCAGCAGATAGTCCAAAGCGCGCAGATGCGCGTCGATCAGATCCAGAACATGGACATAATCGCGGATTGCGGTGCCGTCTTGCGTCGGATAATCGTCGCCGTAAATGGTAAAGCCGTCTTGCAACCCCAGTGCGTTCAACAAAACAACGGGCGTGTCGATCAAAGGCAGGACAAGGCGCGGGATCAGGTGCGATTCCGGGATGTGGGCCTCGCCTATCTGCGCCTCGATATCCGCTGCGCCCGCCACATTGAAATAACGCAAAGCAATCGAGCGCAGGCCGTCGCTGTCCAGCATGCGCAAGTAAGCCTCGGCCTCCAGCTTGGCCTGTCCATAGGGATTGATCGGGCGCGTGGGATACAGTTCAGAGACGGGGCCGTTGCCTCCTGCGGAGCGATAAACCGCCGAGGTATCGCCGTAAACGGCGGCTGTGCTGGAGAAAACGACTTTCTTGACGCCGCAGCCGTTCAGCGTTTTGAAAAAGCGCGAGGCTTTGTCGCGGTTGTTTTCAAAATACTTGTCTGGATTCCTGACTGATTCGCCGACTTCGATGAAAGCGGCGAAATGCATCGCCGCGACCGGCGCGTATTTTTCGCACACTGCGCGCACAAAATCGCAATGGCCGATGTCGCCTTGTTCAAACGCCCCGAACGACGCAGCCCATGCATTGCCGGTCGAAAGATTATCGACCACCACAGGCTCATACCCCGCCTGTTTTAAGGCATAAGCCGCATGACTGCCAATATATCCGGCTCCGCCGGAAACGAGAATGTGGGAGGGATTCATGAGAGGAACGTATACAGGGCAATGGGGATGGACTCAACCCCGCTTGGCTTTTATTTCGTGGTATATCCTTCCCTAAAGTTCTACGTTTCCGGCTCCCCTCGAAAGTGTTTCGACCGCGCGTCTGGTTTTTATGCTCCCCGCAATGTCGCTCCAGCGCCTTCGGGCAGCGCGTTGAGCTTCGAAAACAAGGTAATAATTGGCGCGGCAATAGCCGCCGTTTCCACCCGATCGAAGGCGCGATTCCTCAGCTTTTCCGCTTGTTGAAACAGAATGAGATGCGCTAATGAATAGGATGAGTTCGTGCCGTCATCGCCCATACAGCCTCAGTCTTGACCGTGCGTCGATTTGTGAGCCGAAAACCAATGTTGTTCGCTAACAGGTTTTGTGTAGGGTTTCCTAGAAAATAAACGCGACAAATCAAACGCCTAACAGGAGCCGAAAAAATGACAAGCGACAAGACATCCCTGATTGCCCTTATCGCCGCGCTTGCCGCTTTGGCGGTTGCCGTTTTACATCCGGCGAGAACCGCGGGGGAAAAAGCGGCGGCGCGGGAAACGGCTTATGAGCGGGTTATAAGAACGCAGACGTTGCGGTGCGGGTATATACCGACGACGCCCAATTTCATCTACAAAGACCCTAATACGGGTTCCTTGAGCGGCGTCGATTATGAAATAACCGAAGCCTTGGGAAGAAAAATGGGCTTGAAAATTGTTTGGGCTGAAGAAACCGGTTGGGCAACGATGGTGCCCGCGCTTAATGCGTCTAGATTCGATGCGGTATGCAATGCAGCCTGGGTTAACCCGAATGTAGCTAAAGAGGCTTATTACGCGCGTCCTTATTATTATCAGCCCACGTTCGTTGTCGTACGCGCGAATGACAACAGGTTCGACAAAGACCGTGATGCGCTTAATGCGCCCGAGGTTAGCATCGCTTCTATGGACGGCGATAATCCGCGTTTCGTAGCTCAAGAGGATTTTCCCAAAGCCAAAGTCTACCCTTTGCCGGATATGGCGGGGGATTCGATGGTTATGGAAAGCGTGGCCACGGGAAAAGCGGACGCGACGTTTGAGGATGCCAATGACTTTGGCGATTATGATAAACATAATCCGAACAAGCTAAAACTCGTTCAACTCGACAAGCCGGTTCGAATTTATCCGGTCGCTTTCGTTTTGCCGATGGGCGACGACAAGCTGCGCGGCATGATCAACGCGGCTTTTGACGAAATGATCTATAGCGGTCAGGTCGATAAAATCATGCAACGCTATGATCTGTATCCCAATAGCTATATTCCCATTGAACGCCCCCATACGCTTGACGGCACGACGCTTCCAGCCCAAGTGGGAAATTCAAAATGATAAATTTCATTGACGGCGCTTGGTCTTTTCACGGGAGGAGCGCCAAGGCGTGAGGGGCGGTTTTCGGCGCGAAATGTCGCCTGCCGCGCTTTGGTGATGGCGGCGAGGCGTAGCGAGGAGATCGAAGGGCGGGGATGAAGAAGGTAACGGAATGATACAAAATGTGAGGAAGTCTCTAAGGTCACAAACTGTGACCTTAACAAAAGCTGCTGTGCCGCTTGAAGGATTGATCCGCGTTGTGCGCGGGCAGAAAGTCATGCTCGACAGCGATCTTGCTGATTTATACGAGGTTAAGCCCATAGCGCTGCGCCAGCAGGTTAAGCGCAATAGCGAGCGTTTCCCTTCCGATTTTATGTTCCGGCTTTCGGCGGACGAAGCCGACGCTCTGGTATCACAATCTGTGATACCTTCGCGCCGGAATTTTGGCGGCTTTTTGCCTTTTGTCTTTACGCAAGAGGGCATTGCCATGCTGTCTTCCGTATTGCGCAGCCTGCGCGCCGTCGAAATGAATATTCTGATCATGCGCGCATTTGTGCGCTTGCGCCAGTTGATGATAACCCATAAGGAATTTGCCGCGCGTATTGATAAACTTGAGAGAGGACACGAAAAAACAGGGTCGATTATTGAAATTCTGGTCGAAGACATCGACAATCTTGCCAAAGAGATTCACTGGATCAAAAACCCGCCGCTTCCGCGCAAGCATCCAATAGGATTTGCTTTCGAGAAGAAGTCCGAGAAATGACAACCAACCAACAGGAGCTGAAAAAATGACAAGCGACAAGACCTGCTTCCTTGCTCCTATCCTCGCGCTTGCCGATACGGAAAACTCAAAATGAAGGACTTCATCGGAATCATCTGGCCCCTCCTTTGGCTCGCCCTCAAAACCCTCCTCATTATCTTCCCGCTTTTGCTTGCCGTCGCCTATCTTACCTATGCCGAGCGGAAGGTTATGGCGGCTATGCAACTGCGGCGGGGGCCGAATGTTACGGGGCCTTTTGGGTTGTTACAGCCGCTGGCGGACGGGATCAAATTATTGGGCAAGGAAACGGTGTTGCCGACCCGCGCGGACAAATTCCTGTTTCTGCTGGCGCCCGTCCTGACTTTTTCGCTTGCGTTGGCGGCGTGGGCTGTCGTGCCGTTTCAGGCGGGCATCGTGCTGGCCAATATCAATGTCGGGGCGCTTTATCTGCTCGCGATATCTTCGCTTGGCGTTTACGGCATTATTCTGGCGGGGTGGGCGTCGAATTCAAAATACGCGTTTTTGGGCGGCTTGCGCTCGGCTGCCCAGATGATCTCCTATGAAGTTTCGATCGGGCTTGTCATCGTCACGGTCGCCCTGCGCGCGGGGTCGTTGAATTTGTCGGCGATCGTCGAGGCGCAACGCGGCGGCTGCTTCGCGTTCGGGCTGTTGTTCCCGATGTTCGTAGTGTTTTTCATTTCGGCCTTGGCGGAGGCCAACCGCAACCCGTTCGATCTGCCCGAAGGCGAATCCGAACTTGTCGGCGGCTTTCATACCGAATATGCGTCGATGGCTTTCGGGATGTTTTTTCTGGGCGAATACGCCAATATGATTTTGCTGAGCGCGATCGCCAGCGTTTTGTTTTTGGGCGGGTGGCTAGCTCCGGTCGCCGCGCTGGATTTCATTCCCGGCACGATCTGGTTTTTCGCCAAAACCGCTTTGTGCCTGTTCGTGTTTTTGTGGGCGCGCGCGACGTTGCCGCGTTATCGCTATGACCAGTTGATGCGCATCGGCTGGAAAGTCTTTTTGCCGCTGTCGCTTGTGTGGGTGGTGGTGACATCGTCGTATCTTGTGCTTTTCGACAAATTGCCGCATTAGTGAAGGGCATGTCTTTTTCCCGTTCCCTTAAAACCTTGTCGCTCTACGAGATCGTTCGCGGTTTTGCGCTGACTTTTTCTTATATGTTCAGGCGCAAGGCGACGGTGAATTATCCGTATGAGAAGGGGCCTCTCAGCCCGCGTTTTCGCGGCGAACACGCGCTGCGGCGTTATTCCAGCGGCGAGGAACGGTGCATCGCCTGCAAATTGTGCGAGGCGATTTGCCCCGCGCAGGCGATCACGATCGAAGCCGCGCCGCGAGCCGACGGAAGCCGTCGCACGACGCGCTATGATATCGATATGACGAAGTGTATTTATTGCGGATTGTGTCAGGAGGCGTGTCCGGTCGATGCAATCGTCGAAGGGCCGAATTTTGAATTCGGAACCGAATCGCGCGAAGAATTGTATTTCGACAAAGAAAGGCTTCTGACCAACGGCGACAGGTGGGAAGCTGAGATCGCCGCCAATCTGGCTGCGGATGCGAGGTATCGATGATCGGCTCTATCCTCTTTTATCTTTTCTCCGCCGTTCTTCTGGCCTCGTCTGTTATGGTGATCGCGGCGCGGAATCCCGTGCATGCGGTTTTGTATTTGATCCTGTGCTTTTTCAACGCGGCGGCTTTGTTCCTTCTGATGGGGGCGGAGTTTGTCGCTTTTATCATGCTTATCGTCTATGTCGGCGCGGTCGCCGTTTTGTTCTTGTTCGTGGTGATGATGCTGGATGTCGATTTTCAGGCGATGCGGCAAGGATTCCGCCGCGCTTTGCCTCTTGGTCTTGCGGTCGGCACGGTTCTTTTGGCGCAGCTGGCGATGATCGTCAGCGCGTGGACAATCAGCCCGCGCGTTTCAAAGGCTGCGGCTCCGGCGCAGGGCATGATCGACAACACCCGTGCCTTAGGCCGCGTCCTTTACACCGATTATTTTTATCCGTTTCAGGTTTTGGGGCTGATTCTTCTGGTCGCTATGACGGGCGCGATAGTCCTGACTTTACGCGAACGCAAAGACACGTTACACCAGAGTGTGCGTCGCCAGTTGGATGTGCCGGTATCCGCGGTCATCGAAATCAAAAAAGTGTCAACCAGAGAGGGAGTCGAGCTATGAAAAAAGAACAGGTTCTTTCGCGCGTTGTTTTATGCGCCGCGCTGGCTGCGGTTTTCGCTCCTGCGGCGGTTTTTGCGCAAACGAAGGCAACGCCGCCCGCTCCTGCGGCTGTGCCTTCTCCGGCTCCCGTGCCGCCGCCTCCGGCCATGAAACGGCCAACCCCCGCTAACGGAGCCTCCGATTCAGGTTTCTTCGGCAAGGTATCGTCCTTCTTTTCTCATAAAGACGAGAAGCCTTCGGGGGCTGTTCGTTCCCTGCCTCATGACGCGCGGATGAATGGCGGGGCGATGCCGCCTGCGCCACCGCCGATGCCGCCGCGCATGCCCGGCATGATGCCGTTTCAAAGACCGAATGTTTCCAGAAAGGCCGATTCCAAAAATCTGGAAATCGCGCGCAAGATCGTCGCCTTGCTCGGCCAGAACAACCCCAATCGGAATCCGATGATGATGCGCGGCCCGATGATGGGGATCACGATGTCGATCGTGCCGATGATCGATCGGGAGAATAAAGGGAAAGAGGCCGAGATACAGAAGATCGCATCCGGCGTTATGGACAAGATAGCGGCGCAACACAGCGACGATGCGGAGAAGGACAAGGCCATCGCCTATGCCCAGATCTTCACCTATCCCGAGCTTGAACAACTAAAAAGCTTCTATGAATCAGACGCTGGCAAGAAGCTGATTCAGTCGAACAACGATCTTAACGCGCATGAAGCGATGCTGAGTCAGGACTCGGCTATGTCCGCCGCGGAAGAAGCGCGCACGGCGATGATCAAGGAGCTGAAGAAGAACGACATCGATATTCCGAAGGAGTTGGAGAAGTAAGGGCTTGTCATGAAAAAACCGCGTTTTTCGGTAGCGCGGGGTTCCATCCCCGCGCTTTCTCCATAAACCCCCATAGGGGGGCGCGGGGGTGGAACCCCGCGCTACCCTCTCATCATGTCCCCCGAAAGAACAATGCCCATCGGCCTTTCACATTTCCTCGTCGTCGCGGCCATTCTGTTTACGGTTGGTGTCGTCGGCGTTGTGATCAATCGCCGCAATATCCTTGTCGTCCTTATGGCGATCGAGCTGATGTTGCTGGCGGTCAATATCAACTTCGTCGCTTTTTCGGTTTATCAACATAATCTGATCGGGCAGGTCTTCACGCTGTTTGTTTTGGCGATCGCTGCGGCGGAAACGGCGGTCGGGCTTGCGATTCTGGTGGTTTATTTCCGCAATCGTGGCGACATCGCCACGGGCCGCGCGAATTTAATGAAGGGCTAGGCCGTGACATTTCCTTTCGACATCGCCGCCGTGTTTCTGCCCTTGCTGGGCGCGGCGTTTGCCGGATTGTTTTGTAGGCGGATAGGGGACAGAGCGGCGCAGACTTTAACAAGCGTCTGTGTTTTGGCTGCGGCATGTATCTCCCTTTACCTGTTCAACGATGTCGCGTTGCACGGGCATGTCTCAAGCCGCATCCTCGGCGACTGGATTCAATCGGGCGCGCTTCATGCCGCATGGGGTATAAAGATCGACACGCTGAGCGCCGTGATGCTGGCCCTTGTCAACGTCATTTCCGCGGTGGTCCATCTTTATTCCATCGCCTATATGCGCCGCGACAAAGGCGTGCCGCGTTTTATGGCTTATTTGAGCCTGTTCACTTTCTTTATGTTGATGCTGGTCGTCTCGGACAATTTGGCGCAGATGTTTTTCGGCTGGGAAGGCGTGGGGCTGTCGTCTTATCTGCTGATCAATTTCTGGTATGAGAAAAACAGCGCCAACAACGCCGCGATCAAGGCGTTTCTGGTCAATCGCGTGGGAGACGCCGGTTTTATCCTCGGCATCTTCGGCTGTTTCAAGCTGTTCGGCGCGATTAATTTCTCCGACATGTTCGCCGCAGTTCCCGATCTTGCCGCGACGCAGTGGATGTTCTTTGGCCATTCGTTTCCGGCGCTGACTGTCGTTTGCCTGCTTTTGTTCGTCGGCGCGATGGGTAAATCGGCGCAGCTTGGGTTGCATACATGGCTGCCGGACGCGATGGAAGGGCCGACTCCCGTGTCGGCCTTGATTCACGCCGCGACAATGGTGACGGCGGGCGTGTTTATGCTCGCGCGGTTGTCGCCATTGTTCGATTATGCGCCGATGGCTTTGAATGTCGTCGCCGTGGTTGGGGCTTTGACCTGCATTTTCGCGGCGGCGATCGGCCTGACGCAATTCGACATCAAACGCGTGATCGCTTATTCGACGATGAGCCAGCTTGGCTATATGTTTTTCGCCGCGGGCGTGTCCGCTTATTCCGCCGCCATTTTTCATTTGGTGACGCATGCTTTTTTTAAGTCCCTCCTGTTCCTTGGCGCAGGTTCCGTCATTCACGCTTTGTCGGGCGAGCAGGATATGCGCAAAATGGGCGGCTTGGTATCCAAGCTGCCCGTAACGTGCGCGATGATGTGGATCGGCTCATTGGCTCTGGCGGGGGTTGGCGTTGACGGCGTGTTTGGTTTTGCGGGCTTCTATTCCAAGGATTTGATTTTGGACTCCGCGCTTGCCCACGGCGGAGTCGGAACGTTCGCCTATGTCCTCGGCGTGATCGCGGCGTTTATGACGGCGTTTTATTCATGGCGGCTGTTACTCATGACTTTCCACGGCCAGCCGCGTTCGGATTCTCCTGTGCATAGGGAGGAGCGGGGCTTGCTGGCTCCGCTTGTGCCGTTGGCGCTCGGCGCGATTTTTGCCGGTTGGTATGCAAAGGACTGGTTCAGCGGGGCAGGGCGGGACGCGTTCTGGAACGGCGCAATTTTTGTCCTACAGGGACATGATCCCATTGCCGCCGCGCAACATATAGCCGGAATTTATAAAGCATTGCCCTCGCTCGTCGCGTTTTCCGGCATCGCTTTGGCTTATGTGTTTTATGTGGCGATGCCGTCCCTTCCGGCGATTATGGCGACGGCTTTCGGCGGTCTTTACACCCTCATTGTCCGCAAATTCTATTTTGACGAGCTTTACGACGCCGTTTTCGTGCGCCCCGCGCAGCGCCTTGGCGCGTTCTTGTGGAAAACGGGCGACGAAGCGATCATCGACGGCTGCGGCCCCAACGGAATCGCCGCGCTCTCGCTGCGCCTTGCGCGAAACGTCAGCAAGCTCGAAAGCGGTTCTCTCTCCCACTATGCCTTCGTCATGATCCTCGGCGTTGCAGGATTTATGACGTGGTTTTTGGCGAGGGGGTAAACGTTGTGGGGCGTTTATTCGTCCCCAAGCCGTCATTCCCGCGAAAAGCCTGCCCTCGTGAAAACGGGGGCGGGAATCCATTACGAGCGATAGCGAGCAAAAGAGTGAAACGGTGTTCGTGTTCGAACCGCCGCTGTTTATATCGGCACGGACGCGTTTAATGAAGGTCTTATTTTTGTAAAACGTCCGCTTTTTGTAAAATGTTCGCAAAAACCTTAGAGAGATTTGGGCGATAAAGTGGAATATCTTGAACTGCTTTTTTTCGAGCGGTTTCCTGTTCGCGCACGGCATTTAACGTCATGGCAAATTCGAAGGCAACATCCCAAGGATCCCCAAGACCTTTCCCGCCACTAGTGAGTGCTGAATTTTCTTGCAATGACGTTGACATAGTGAATCTCCCTAAAGCCCATATAAGGAACAAAACATCTGCTAAACCTACTCATAACCAATGATTTCGTCAAATCAAGAATCGCTCGCTAATTACCCCCTTGCGAAAAACGCGTTAGGGTGTCAGAAAGTTGGCTTGGTTTTTACGCAACTCCTCTCCCGCTGCGGGTAATAATCTTATGCTTTCCAATCTGTTAGGCCTGCTCTCGGCCGATATGGGCATCGATCTCGGCACCGCCAATACGCTTGTTTACGTCAAGGGGCGCGGAATCGTGCTGAACGAGCCTTCCGTCGTCGCCATTGCGCAAAGCAAGGGCAAACGCCACGTTCTGGCCGTGGGCGACGAGGCCAAACTTATGCTGGGTCGCACCCCGGGCAATATTCAGGCGATCAGGCCTTTGCGCGACGGCGTTATTGCGGATTTTGAAGTCGCCGAGGAAATGATCAAGCATTTCATCCGTAAAGTGCATAACCGCCGCAGTTTCGCCAATCCGCAAATTATCATTTGCGTGCCGTCCGGCTCGACTGCGGTCGAACGCCGCGCAATTCAGGAATCGGCGGAATCGGCGGGCGCGCGCCGCGTGTTTTTGATCGAAGAGCCAATGGCCGCCGCGATCGGCGCGGGGTTGCCGGTGACCGAGCCGACGGGATCCATGGTGGTCGATATCGGCGGCGGCACGACCGAAGTCGCGGTTTTGTCTTTGGGCGGCATCGTTTACTCGCGCTCGGTGCGCGTCGGCGGCGACAAACTGGACGAGGCGATTATCAATTACATCCGCCGCTATCATAATTTGTTAATCGGCGAAAGCACGGCGGAACGCATCAAGAAAGAAATCGGTTCGGCCTGTCCCCCCGAAGACGGCGAGGGCCGCGTGAGCGAAATCAAGGGCCGCGATTTGATGAACGGCGTGCCCAAGGAAATCGTGATTACCGAACGGCAGGTGGCCGAAAGTCTGGCCGAGCCGGTCAGCGCGATTCTTGAGGCTGTTAAAGTCGCTTTGGAAAACACCGCGCCGGTACTTGCCGCCGACATCGTCGACAAAGGCATTGTTTTAACCGGCGGCGGCGCGTTGCTGCGCAATCTGGATTTAGTGTTGCGCCATGCGACCGGATTGCCGGTTTCCGTCGCCGAAGACCCCCTGTCCTGCGTCGCGCTGGGCACCGGAAGGGCGCTAGAAGAAATGAAGACGTTGAAGAGTCTGCTGGTTAGCGGGTATTGATATTTCCGCTTTTTCTTCCTCGTAGGAGCGGCTTCCAGCCGCGACTTTTGACGTAAGAACAAGAGGTCGCGGCTGGAAGCCGCTCCTACGAAAAATCACAGTTTTTGGCGTGGCGCAGTATATTTGCCCCCAAAACACCCCACCGCTTCCATAATCCTGCCTTGATCAGGTAATAAGGTTTCACTATAGCGGTAAGCGGCGCGACGCTGTTTCCGCTGAAGTTTCAACCGGAGGATCATCATGATCGTCACAGGGAAAAGATTTGCGTTATTGGCGCTTGTCGCAACGCTCGGCTTGGCAGTCGCGGCTCCCGCGCGGGCGGATTGGGACGGGCATCGCCATTATGATCGCGGTTATCGTGATCACGGTTATCACGGCGGCTATTATCATGGCTATGGTTGGTATTCGCATCCTTATTATCCTTACCCGCAGCCTTATTATTCGTATTATGGGTACGCGCCCGGCTATGTCGCCCCGCCGCCTGTCGTTTATGCGCCGCCGCCGGTTTATGCCGCGCCGCCCGGGATTAATCTCATTCTTGGCATTCGTTGACAGTTTATCCTTTCTGGTGGGAGACTGAGCCTTCATGTTCTTGCTTCGCGCTTTGGACATGAAGGCTCTTTTTTTGTAACTTCTAACAAGTTAAGTTTCGCTGATAACCCCTCTCCGCCCGCTCTTCGCGGGGGGAGAGGGGCGGGACAGAACGTCGAACATTCGCCGTAGAACGAAAGGGGTGAGGTGGGTGGTGAAAATTATTCACGCCCTCAACCACCCACCTCACCCCATCCAACCTTTTGCTTGAAGGTCTGTTCCTCCCCTCTCTCCCCCGCGCGGGCGGAGAGGGGTTATCGACGCCGCTTCTGACCCTTTTGAGCGTTGTGCCGATGACAGCTTTTTTGATTGCGCCGCGTCGGATGTTTCTGGCGTTCGAATGCGCCGTTCTTTTCGTACTGATGCCGATGCTGGTTTATAGGCATCCCACGCGGCTCGATGTGCATCTCGGCCTGTTGCTGGTGGCCGTTTATGCGGCGGTTATTCTGAACAAAACCCCCGGATTTTCGTGGCGCGAGGCGTGGCGCGGCAGACGTTTGACGGCGCGCGAGGTCAAGTTGATCGCGGCGCGGTTCATTGTTTCGACATTCGGTATTTTCCTTTTGACGCGATTGATCGAACCGCGCGGCGTTTTTTCTTTTCCGACGCAAAGGCCGGTTTTCTGGCTGATTGTTATGATTCTGTACCCGTTTTTGTCGGCTCTACCGCAAGAAATGGTTTTTCGCTGCTTTTTCTTCCGCCGC
Source organism: Alphaproteobacteria bacterium (assembly GCA_031291395.1). GTDB lineage: Bacteria > Pseudomonadota > Alphaproteobacteria > UBA9219 > UBA9219 > CAIXLI01. The sequence goes on from JARLJD010000183.1 coordinate 15,037, forward strand.
TATGCCGCGCTTTTTCCCCATAAAGGAGCGATGCTGTTTGCCAGCGCTTTTGTGTTCGGTTTTACCCATATTGTGTTTCATAACCCGATTTCGCCGATTTTATCCTTTATTTGCGGGTTCTTTCTGGCGGCCAGCTATCTGGCGCATGACAGCCTGAAAAAAGCGGCCATCGAACACGCGCTGTACGGCGATATGGTATTTACGGTGGGACTTGGCTATTATTTCCTTGTAGGGTTTCATTAGGTTTGGAAAGTCATTATGCGTACTCAAAGACAGCTTCGCGTGGGCGAAGAAATCCGGCATGCCTTGGCGGGGGTTCTGATGCGCGGCGATGTGCCGTGGCCGCGCGAGCTTAAATCGCCGACGGTCACTGTCACCGAAGTCAAAGTCAGCCCCGATCTGTCGAACGCGACCGTCTATGTCATGCCTTTGGGCGGCAAGATGCTGGCCGAGATTGTGCGGGCGATGAACGACAGCGCCGGTTTCTATCGCTTCTCCGTCGGCAAGGCGGTCAAGCTGCGGGTCGTCCCCAAAATCCGTTTCGTCGCCGACGAAACTTTCGAGACGGCGCACCGCATCGAGGAAATCCTGCTCGCGCCGGATGTGGCGAAGGATTTGAGGTAGGCGCGAAAAAAGTCGATCATTCCTTCTCGCCGACGAGACGCGCCGGAATGTTCATTTTATGCGCATAAAGCGCTTCGATAAAGATTGTGGATTTATCATTGACGCGGAACAGAATCAGATGAGGAAATCCGCGCAAGTTCCATTTTCTGAATTTATGAGCCTGTAAATCCTCGTATCCCTCGCCCGCATCGTAAAGGGCGCAGGCATAGGGATTTTGACTGATGAAGCTTAACGCCTCTTCCACAGCAACGATAAAATGTTCCGCAAGAGGCCATCCTGCCCGTTTTTTATAATTTTGTGCGTCGTGCCTCCATTGTCGCATGAAGAGCGCGCTTTTTTGCATTTTGAACATGCGCTCAGGCAAGGACATCGCGGATGCTTTTCGCATCTTTCGCCGTTAAAGGGCTATAGCTGTTTTCGGCGATTGATTGGCGCAGCAGATCGTTAATCGCGTGGCTTTCGGCGGCGGCGGTTTTTTCCATGTAACGCCGGATAAGGTCGCGAACGAATTCGCTGGGCGTTTCATACAAACCGCCCTCGCCCGTCATTTCGCCGACAAATTGCGCCAGCGGAAGAGGCAAAGTCGCGTTCAGCCTTTTAATAATGGGCGTATCTTGAGCGGTCATGCCGTGCCTTTTTCATGAGAAACGAAGGCTGCATTGTAACATATGTGCGGCTTAAGGGCAATAGACGCGATATATTGCGCAAAAGGATGTGTTGAAAAGATTACAGACCCATTGTCATCGCTGACGACGTTGGCCACTCCCGCGACGGCCTTACGGCGCGGCAGACAAAGACACCGGCACGGCCAAAGACGGGAACAGGGAGGTGAGTCCCGCCGCTTTCTGCGGCCTCTCCAGCGACGGTTTGCCGAAAAAATAGCCCTGCAGGTAATCGACGCGCGCGCCTTGCAGCCACGTTGCGACTTCCTGCGTTTCGACGCCTTCGGCGACGGTCTGGATGCCAAGGCCACGGGCGAGGTCGATCAGAACGGAAACCAGATGCTGTTGCTCGCGGTTGATGAGCAGATCGTTGAGCAGTTCCTTGTCGATTTTCATGATCGACAGCCCCAGCTCGCGCAAATAACGGATTGAGGTCGATCCCGCGCCGAAATCGTCCAGCGAGGCTCTTGCGCCCAGCGAACGCAGCGTATCGACCAGACGCCGCGTTTCGGCGACGTCGACGATCACAACCGTTTCGGTAATTTCAACGATCAGACGTTTCGCAACATCGGGATGCTGTTCCAAAACGCGCCGCATGTGATCCGGCCAATCGGCCTGCGACGCGGTAAAGCCGGAGACATTGACGGCAAGGTTGAGATCCGGCACGGCTTCCATATCCCGCACCGCCATATCGAGCACGAGTTTGTCGAGTTCGCCCGCCAGCCCCATTTGCTCGATCATCGGCACGAACAAGGCGGCGGCGATCGGTTTGTTGTCGTCGCCGAACATGCGCACCAAAGCCTCATAGCAGACAGGCTTGCCGGTTTTGGCGTCGACGATCGGCTGATAGGCGAGGCGGAAGCCGTTGTTTTTGAAAGCGCGCTTGATGCGCTCGGCGAGTTCCAGCAATTGGCGGTTTTCCTGCGCGCGTTCGGGGCTGTCTATATATTCGACGAAAGCGTTGCGCCCGCGCTGGCGCGCCATATGCAACGCCTGTTCGGCGAAGATCATCGATTCGTTGGCGTTCTTGGCGACGGTAGGCACGCGCACGCCGCCGACCGACACGGTGATATGCAACGGCGCGTTGGCTGCGATCAGCGGCGCGTTGTGGAAATCGCTGATGATGCGCTCGGCCAGAATTTGCAATTCGTTGCCCAGCGGTTCGGGTAAAAGAATGCCGAAAATATCGCCGCCGACGCGACCCAAAACGGCGCGCGAGGGGATAATTTGCGCCAATCGCGCCGCCACGCCGCGCAACACGGCATCGCCTCCGTCGGTGCCGACGGCTTCGTTGACGAAAGACATTTTATCGATATCGACGACCAGATAAGCGCCCACGCGCCGCGCCAGTTTCGCGGACTCGATCGCGCGCGCCAGTTGCGATTGCAGGGCGCGCCGTTTGAAACACCCTGTCAGCCCGTCGCGGTGCTGCGACTCGGCGTGTTCAATGCCGTGAGCCGGTTGGTCGATGATGCGCCAGACGCCGCGCTGGCGGATGGAGTGCCGCTTGTCGTCGAGTTCGCAGGCGCCGCGTTCATGCACCCATAAAACGCTGCCCGCCTTGCCGCTGACGCGAAATTGCCGATCGATCGTGACGGCTTCGCCGCCGAAAACGATGTGACGGTCGTCGGCAAAAAGCGTGTGGTAAAGAGCCTGTGAATCCTGAGGCGGCGAGGGCGACGCAAAAATTCTCCCCCACGCGCCGTGCCAGTCGATCGTATCGTTACGCAGATCCCAGTCGTAGGCGGCATCGCCCGCGGCGGACAAAAGATCGGCAAGATCGGAGGGAGGAGACATTTCTGATGTATGTTCTTGAAGGGTAGACGGGATTATGTTTAACGGCAGGGAGTTAATTTTTTCTAAAACTTTCAATAAACCGTTAATTGGTACGGATTGCGCTTGTTCGTAGGAGCGGCTTCCAGCCGCGACTTTTGCATTAATAACAAGAGGTCGCGGCTGGAACCCGCTCCTACGAACAAGCGCGATTTATGTCGGCAAGGACTAACGTCGTTAGATCGCCGATCACGCTTTGCCAATCGCCATTAGTCGGTTGGCGCAAGAGGGTCAGCGACGGGTACCAGATCGTTTTGTCTCCTGCCACGCCCCAGCGCCAATCGGGACTGCGGGGAAGCAAGACAAAGGTTTTGATCCCCAGAGATCCTGCGAGATGCGCCGCAGCTGTGTCGACGGTGACAAGGCAGTCCAATTGGCGCAGCAAAGCCGCTGTGTCGGCGAAATCGTTGATAAGAGAGTCGAGGGGGGTGACCGGAAGATCGTCGATTTGTTTTAAGGCCGCGCCGGAAAACGGGGCGTAGAAGTCGGCTTCAACGGCGCTGAGAAACGGCGCGAAAAGTTGCAAAGGGATCGAGCGTTCGTGATCGCGCAAATGCGTCGGCGATCCTGCCCAGACGAGGCCGATTTTGCGTTGATGTTTGCCGGTGGGTAAGTGCAAAGCTGAAGGTGTTGTCCGTCTTTTTGGGGCGAGGGGTGCGTTTGAGGCAGGGGTATACTCTTCGAGTCCCCCCTCACCCCAACCCTCTCCCCCCAAGAGGGGGGAGAGGGAGTCCCGCCTGTTTTTCCCTGTCCTCAACGCCAGCGAAAGGATCGGGACGTAGTAATCACATTCCGGCAACGGCCCTCTTTCATCCAGAACCGCCCCGTGCACGACAGGCGTCAACAACCGAATCAAGCTTTTCGGCACAGCCCAAACCAGTTCCCCTTCGGTCAAAAATTCCTGATAGCGGCAGAACTGGATCACATCGCCAAAGCCTTGCTCTGCGATAATCAAAAGTTTTTTGCCTCCCAAATCCTCTCCCTTCCAGCGGGGGCAGGGGGGGTGCAAACGTAAAGCCCGCGGCATCTCCAGCCGCGATTCAAACAATTCCCAGCCGCGTTCAAAATCCCCCGCCAGCAATCGCGCCAAAGCTTCGTCGTGGCGGAAAACAGGTTGGTCGTCTAGGGCGCGCGCCGCGGCGAATAAATTCCACGCCGCCTCGAAATCAAAAACTTCGACTTCCAGATTGGCGTGATTGACAAAAGCGGCGGCATGATCGGGATCGGCTTCGTGCGCTTGAATAAAAGTTTTTCTGGCCTCGTCAAATTTTCCCTGCCGACACAGCGCGAGACCGAGGCAATTCAACGCGTCGCCCTTTGCCGCGCCGCCCGCCAAGGCGCGCCGCGCCATAGCTTCGGCTTCGGCAAAACGCAGCTTATGGCGGTAAAGATTCGACAGATTGCCGCAAGCCTCGGCCTGCGCGGGGTTTAACGTCAGACAGCGTTCTTGGCTGGCGATTGCAGCCTCAAGCAAAAAAAGATTTTCTTCGGCAATGCCGCGATTGAGCCAGAACAGCGCGTTGTCGGGAAAACGTTTGGTCGCGGCGGCAAAAGTCGCCAACGCTGCGTCCCATTCTTTCAGCGCCAGTTCCGCCAACCCTCGGACAAGAAAATGATTCACGCCATAGGTCGCAGCGCTCGCGCGCGCAATGATGTCGCGGGCGGCGGGGAAATCGCGGCGTTTCAGGGCTTCGACGGCTTTTTGAAATGACATGGCTGGCTTATATACCCTGTTTTTCTGAAAACAGAACGCAGTCCTTAACGTGGTTGCATAAATCCAATAAATACTAACTCGCGATTATCAACAAGTTTATTTGATGTAAAATGTTTTTGCCTAACATAGCCACGAAGAACAGATCAAATGAAAGGCAGAGCAATGGCGAGTCATTCAGGGGCACGGTCGGACAGCGAGAGCGGTCATCCGTTGTCCAAAGATCCTGCCTTACCGATGGATTTCAACCGCTTGCAACTGGTCGCGGAAACGCTTTCCGAGAAAGCCTATGTTTTGAACATCTTTTTCAAGTCATCGTGGGAAAGCATCGCTGCGATGGACAGCGCGCTGCGCAGCGAGGAATTCCAGAAATGGGAAAACGCGGCGCATAAATTAAAGGGTGCGGCGGCCAATTTTGGCATGATCGCTTTGGAACATATTTGTCGCCAATCCGAAAAGGCGGTCGACGCGGACTATAGCCAGCGCAGCGCTTTGTTGCAGCAGCTTAAGAGCGAGCTTGCGCACATCAAAACTTATATCGCCAAACAGGATCCCGCTCTTATAATTTCAATCGCATAACATGCCGACAGAATTCCGCGACTTCACCCGTCAAATCCTCGCTTCGCCGATTCTGATCGTCGACGATGACGAGATTAACCGGATTTTTTTGGAAAAGACGTTGCGCGCGCGGGGATTTACGAACTTGCTATGCGCCGTCAGCGCTGAAGACGCCTTTGGCAAAATGGAGGCTTTCCGTCCCGAGATGGTCTTGCTCGACATCCTGATGCCCGGCGGCATGGACGGTTTCGAATGTTGTGAAAAGCTGCGCCAACAAAAGCGTTATTGTGATTTGCCCATTCTGATCGAAACCACGATCACCGAGCCGGAATTGCGCGCCAAAGCCTTTCAAAAAGGCGCTACGGATTTTGTCAGCAAGCCCGTTTATGCCGAAGAGCTTTGCGCCCGCGTCAGGGTGCATCTGGAAAAGCGCCTTTCGCTTAAAACGCTGCAGCGTTACAAAAACCGCATCGAGGTCGAACTGGAAAGCGCGAGGCAATTGCAACAGGGCATATTGCCCGAGGCGGGCGATCTGAAGGAAAGCGAACGGCGTTGCGGCCTCAGCGTCGCTTCCGCTTTCGAGCCTTCATCGGAGATTGGCGGGGATTTCTGGGGCATGCAAAATATGTTTTTGCACCAGACGGCGTTGTGGCTGGTCGATTTCTCAGGCCACGGCGTCGCGGCGGCTTTGAATGCTTTTCGCCTGCATGCGTATCTTAAAGAATATTCACAGTTGGCCGCGCGGCCCGGCGAATATTTGTCGTATCTGAACGACAAGCTGTTGCAACTGTTGCCGCGCGGCCAGTTCGCGACGATGTTCTATGGCATCGTCGATACGCAAACCAGTCAGCTGTTTTACGCCTGCGCCTGCATGCCGCACCCAATTGTCTTGCGCCGCGCGACGGGGCGGGCAGAGATGATCGACGGCAGCGGGAATCCGCTTGGCATCGGAATGCACTTGTATTCGACTAAGACAATTCCTTTTGCCTCCGGCGATTTGCTGTTACTCTACAGCGACGCTTACACGGAAACGCCCGATGCCAAGGGCGCGTTTATCACCGAGGAGCAGATTATGTCCCTGATCGAAAAAAATTCCCTCGCCTCGCCTTCGGCGCTGAAAGACATTTTGCTTGACCACTTCAAACATCACGCAGGCGGCGCGCCTTGTGACGACTTGACGATCGTGGTCTGCGCGCGCTCGACAATTTGATCGGATGGAAGGGGGAAGGCGATGACGAACGTCGATGTATACAACTTCCGGTTGCGAAAACTAGAGGAGGCACTGGAACTGTCGCGCCGGTTGGCGAAGAATTTCCGCGATCCCGAAGCCAATGTAACTGGCATTTACGAACTTTTGCTCAACGCGATCGAACACGGCAATCTCGGCCTCGGTTATGAGATGAAATCCGATTTGGTGCGCGCGGGAAAATGGCGCGACGAAATCGACCGCCGCCTCGCGCTGCCGGAATTTCGCGAGCGGGAAGTCGAGATCAAGCTGGTGCATAACCAAACGATTTGCTGCCTGACGATTGCCGATCAGGGCAGGGGCTTCGCATGGCAGGATTACGTCCACCGCCTCTCCTGCGGCCGCCGTCCCAATGGCCGAGGCCTGTGGATCGCCTTCAACAGCCCCTTCGACAACATTAAATTCAACGAGGCGGGGAATGTCGTGACGTGCGTGGGGAAGTATTGGCGATAGGGGGCTATGCGCTGCGCGCGAACACAAGAAAGAGAAAATCAACCGTTAACCATAAATCCTTGTGGTCAACCCGTTTTGTGTTTCTATAATGCCAGCTATGTTTTTCCTTTTAAGGAGTTTGTGATGCGCCCATTAGCCGATGTCATGGAAGCTGTCTGCAACGTAATCCCTGATGATTTTGGTAGTAAGGCTGATGTTGTTCGAATGTGCGAAGGTGTCGCTAACTCACTTCATTACACTGCGCTTGAGCAAGCTAGGGAAAGGTGGGACGAATTCCAACGCATTCTAAAGGTGTTTCTTCCTAACCCGCATGACCCTAATTCACCTGATTGGACAAGGACGATATCCCGCATTCTCTTGGGCAGCGAAGATTATCGTAACCACCTTCCGAAGGGACGCGGAGAACAGAAGGGTATAACGGCACCCCCAGCAGACGCGGCGATCCCTTTATAAACTGCGGCCTGCCAGATGCGCAAAAACAGATACACATTGTGTATCCGTTATGCTATAATGTTCCGAAATAGCAAAGGAACCCTCATCATGCCAAGGCATACCGCGACGAACGCCCAAACCCACGCCGTTAATCTGCGCGTTCGCGGCGACGTTCGCGCTTTGATCGACAGGGCGGCGCGGGCGCAGGGGCGAACCCGCTCCGACTTCATGATCGAGGCGGCGCGCAGGTCGGCGGAAGACGCGCTGCTTGACCAGACGCTTGTGCGTGTGGATCGTAAAACCTATGACAGTTTTCTGCGCGCGCTTGACGCGCCGCCGGACGGCACGGGATTTAACCGCCTGATGAAAGCGCGCAAACCGTGGGCGAAGTGACGTTAACTGCGCCCACGCTGCTGACCCCCTCGCATGATCTGGATGATTTTTGCTGCGGCGTTGCCAGCCTTGACGATTGGTTGAAACGGCGCGCGCGCCAAAACCAGATCAGCGGCGCATCGCGCACCTATGTTGTGGCAGCGGGACAAAAGGCGGTTGGATATTATTGCCTTGCCTCCGGCGCGCTGGCGCTGGGCGAAGCGCCAACAAGTCTCCGCCGCAACATGCCCGACCCCGTTCCCGTGGCCATACTTGGTCGGCTGGCCGTTGACATGGCTTGGCGAGGACGTGGATTGGGCGCTGCGTTATTGCAAGACGCCTTCCTGCGAACCGTTCAGGCGGCAGGAATTCTCGGCATTCGTGGCTTGCTCGTCCACGCGATTTCGGATGAAGCGAAGGCGTTTTATGAACATCACGGCTTCATCGTCTCGCCCACGCAGCCGATGACGTTGATCGTGTCGCTAAAAAGATAAAAGCTCATTTGCGATCATCGACGCCAGCCCGCGCCAATCCCCTGCTGTTTGTTGGCGAAAAATTCTCAGGCTGGGATACCACGGGGTTGTTGCGGATTGTCCTTGCCAGCGCCAGTCTGTGGCCGTTGGTAGCATCAGCCAGCAAGGAATGTTCAAAGCTCCCGCAAGATGCGCGACGGACGAGTCGATGCAGATGACGAGATCAAGCGCGGAAAGGGCTGCGGCCGTGTCGGCGAAATCATGCAGGCGCGGCGAGAGATCGATAACCCGATCCGACAGGTTGTTTTGCCGTATCTGCGCGGCGGCGGAGCCGAATTGCAGGCTGAACCAGTCGATGCCGGTCGTATCAAACAAAGGCAAAAGATCGCCCAGCGGCGCGCTGCGGCGCGAGTCTTTTTCGAAATTCTGATTGCCAGCCCATACAAGACCGACGGCTTTGCGTCCTTGTGATTTAGTAATTTCCAAGCTGACAGGATTCCCTCTCCCCCCGCTTGGGGGGAGAGGGTTAGGGTGAGGGGGGGCGTGGAAATTATAAACACCAACCGCCTCCCTCACCCCAACCCCTCTCCCCCCAAGCGGGGGGAGAGGGGCTTTCTTCAAATAAGCCGTTCCGCCCACAGGCTCCGGCATAGACAAAAGATGCGGCAGGCTGAGAATCGGCGCTTGCGCGTCGAATTCCGGCAACGGGTCGGAGGGGCCAAGCACGCCCGCGACTCCCTCAGCCGTGGCGGCGAGCGTTTTCAGATTGTCCTGCACCAAAACCCAGACCTCGCGCCCCATCGCAGAAAGAAAACGCGGATAACGCAGAAACTGGATCGCGTCGCCGATACCCTGATCGTTCCACAAAAGAATCCGCTGCGCCTTTGATCCTTTATGCCACGCAGGCGCGGCCACCGGCGGCTTCAGCCAATGCGGCAGGCGTAACCGCCATTCATATTCCCCCCACGCCTCCGCCCATTTTCCTTGAGCCAGCAAAACATGCGAAAGATTCCAATGCGCGACGACATGCTGCGGCTCGATGTGCAGCGCCTTGCGCAGCATCGGCTCCGCCGCTTCAAAATCCCCGCGATCCGAACGGGATTTCGCCAGATTGATCCACCCTGCGACATAATCGGGATGAGCCTTAATAAGTCGCTCGTAAAGCGCCGCAGCCTCACCCACGCGTTCCTGCCGGTAGAGCAGATTGGCGAGATTGAAGAGGCCTTCCCTGTGCGTTTGATTCAAAACGATAAGTTTTTCATAGTGTTCTTCCGCGTTCTTAATATCTTTGATTAACGACAGCGCGACAGCCAGATTGTATCGCGCATTTTCATGTTGCGGGTTAAGGGCAAGGGCGCAGCGCCATTCCCGCATCGCCTCGCTCAGATTCCCCGCGGATTGGGCTGCAACGCCGCGTTCGTAAGCGCCTTTGGCTTCAAGGCTTTGCTGGCTGGTTAATCTCATATGCCCTCGAAATATTCTTGTCTTGTTTAGGATCATAGCGGCGATTGGAATCCGCCCCTACAAGATTCTCAAGGGCGACTTGTCGCCGCGAACGGCATCTTTCCGCCTCCGACATATCCACAATCCCCCACGAATCCTTGTTTTCCCTGCCTTGATATGGTCATCTTGCGTGACCATATTAGTTCCCTTGGTTCGAGGGTTTGAAAGGAATTCACATGGAAACGCAACCTGCGGGCGGCGCTTTGTATCCGGTTCTGCCTCTGCGCGACATTGTCGTTTTTCCGCATATGGTCGTGCCTTTGTTCGTCGGGCGCGAGAAGTCCGTGCGCGCGTTGGAAGACGTGATGCAAGAGGACAAGCATATTCTGATGCTGACGCAAAAAACCTCGACGCAGGACGATCCGACGCGCGAGGATCTTTTTACGATGGGAACCGTGGGAACGGTTTTGCAGCTTTTGAAGCTCCCCGACGGAACGGTCAAGGTTCTGGTCGAAGGCAATCACCGCGCTCAGGTGACGCAATTCACGCAGAATACGGATTTTTTTCAGGCTTTCGCCGAAACGGTCGAGGAATTTCAGGGCGACCGCGGCGAATTGGATGCGATCGCCCGCGCCGTGGTCGGCCAGTTCGATCAATATGTTCGCCTCAATAAAAAAATCACGCCCGAAGTTTTGGTCACAATCAATCAAATCGACGACGCAGGCAAGCTGGCGGACACGATCGCCGCGCATCTGGCTTTGAAAATCCCCGACAAGCAGCTTTTGCTGGAAGCCGCCTCGGTCAACCAGAGGCTGGAGCGTATTTTCGGCTATATGGAAGGCGAGATCGACGTTTTACAGGTGGAAAAGAAAATCCGCACGCGCGTCAAGAAGCAGATGGAGAAGACCCAGCGCGACTATTATCTGAATGAGCAGATGAAGGCGATTCAGAAAGAGCTTGGCGAATCCGAAGACGGCAAGAACGAAGCCGATGAATATGTCAAACGCGTCGCGGCCAAAAAACTGAGCAAGGAAGCCCGCGAAAAAGCCGAAGTTGAAGTCAAGAAATTGAAAAGCATGAGTCCAATGGCGGCGGAATCCACCGTCGTGCGCAATTATCTGGACTGGATTCTAGGCATTCCGTGGCAGGAACGCACAAGGGTGCGTAAGGACTTGAAGGCGGCGGAAAAGATTTTGAACGAGGATCATTACGGCCTTGACAAGGTCAAGGAACGCATTCTGGAATATCTCGCGGTGCAGCAGCGCCAGAACAAGATCAAGGGGCCGATTTTGTGCCTTGTCGGGCCGCCGGGCGTCGGGAAAACGTCGTTGGGCAAGTCGATCTCGCGCGCAACGGGGCGCAATTTCGTGCGCATGTCCTTGGGCGGCGTGCGCGACGAATCCGAAATCCGCGGGCATCGCCGCACTTATATCGGCTCGATGCCGGGCAAGATCGTGCAGGGGATGAAGAAGGGTAAATCTTCCAATCCGCTTTTCCTGCTCGACGAAATCGACAAGCTGGGGCAGGACTGGCGCGGCGATCCGTCCTCGGCTTTGCTGGAAGTGCTGGATCCCGAACAAAACCACGCGTTCAACGATCATTATCTGGAAGTCGATTACGACTTGTCGGATGTCATGTTCGTATGCACGGCCAACACGCTGAAAATGCCGCAGCCGCTTTTGGATCGCATGGAGATCATTCGCCTGTCGGGTTACACCGAGGACGAAAAGATCAAAATCGCTCAGCATCACCTGTTCGCCAAGATTCAAAAAGACCACGGCCTTAAGAAGAACGAGTTCTCGATGTCCGAGGACGCGTTGCGCGACATCATCCGCTACTATACGCGGGAAGCGGGCGTGCGCAGTCTGGAGCGCGAAATTGCCAGCCTCGCGCGCAAAGGCTTGCGCGAAATTGTGTCGGGCAAGGCGAAGTCGGTGCATGTCACGCGCCGCAATCTGGAAAAATATCTGGGCGTGAAGCGTTTCCGTTTCGGCGAGGTCGAACCGGAAGATATGGTCGGCGTGACCACGGGCTTGGCTTGGACGGAAGTCGGCGGCGAATTGCTGACGATCGAAGCCGTGAGCATGCCCGGCAAAGGCAAAGTCACGACGACCGGCAAATTAGGCGAAGTGATGAAGGAATCCGTTCAAGCCGCCGAAAGCTATGTCAAAGCGCGCGCGATTGCGTTCGGCGTCAAGCCGACCTACATCGACAAGCGCGACATCCACGTTCACGTTCCCGAAGGCGCGACGCCCAAGGATGGGCCGAGCGCGGGCGTGGCAATGGTCACCTCGATTGTTTCTGTTCTTACCGGCATTCCGGTGCGCAAGGATGTGGCAATGACCGGCGAAATCACTTTGCGCGGTCGCGTGTTGCCGATTGGCGGGTTGAAAGAAAAACTGCTGGCGGCGTTGCGCGGCGGGATTACGACGGTGTTGATCCCCAAGGAAAACGAAAAAGACCTCACCGAAATTCCCGACAACGTCAAAAAGGGCATGAACATCTTGCCGATGAATACGGTCGACGAAGTTTTGAAACACGCCCTCGTGCGGCCGATCGTTCCGATCGAATGGGACGAAAACACGGAGGCCGAGCCAGTTGTGGAGAGAGTGGGGAACGGCGCGGCGGGTGTTGTAAGGCATTAGTCCCTCTGCGTCACAAAGAGTCCCCTCGCTCTGCCCTTAAATCAATCTTGGCAAAAATCGCCCTCTGCCTGTAAGGTTGCGGCGTCTTTTACAGATTCGCCTTTGCCTTTATGACCGATCTTTCCGAAACGCGACGCGCTGACATTCTGCCCGGCCCTGCGCTGGCGGTTGCGCCTTATTTTGTTTTGGCGCTGGCGGTGCTAGCGGTTTATGGCAACATTTTCGACAACAGTTTTCTTTTCGACGACGATCTGCTGATCAGTATCAACAGCTGGCTGCACGGCTGGGCGCATATCGGCGACATTTTGACCGGCTCGACCACGGGCGGGGCGCATATTGCGGGCGGGTTTTATCGGCCTGTGCAGATGCTGCTTTACCTGCTGATTTATCATCTTGGCGGCGGATCGACGTTCGGGTTTCATGTTTTGAATCTGGCTCTGCATATCGCGAACGCCTGTCTTGTCTATAAGCTGGGCACAAAGCTTAAGTTCGCGCCGGAGGGGGTTTTTCTGGCGGCGTTGGTCTGGGCGCTGCACCCGCTGCATGTCGAGGCTGTGACGTATATGAGCGCGACGGCAGACCCTTTGTTCGCTTTTTGCTGTCTGGCGTCGATCGTTATTCTGCTTCCCGATTTTACGCCACAGAAGATTCTGAAAATTTTTCCGTTGTTTTTGCTGGGGCTGCTGAGCAAGGAAACGATGGTGATGTTTCCGGCGTTGGTGATGTGTTGTATTTATTTAACCCGGTCAATACATTTCAAAACACATAGCCTTATAACTTCTTCGTCATTCCGGAAAAATCGCTTTTTTTTGCCCTTTCTTGCAAAAAAATGCGATTTTATCCGGAATCCCATTTGTTTTTTTCTTGCAGCAAATAAACCAAGTGGGATTCCGGATAAAATCGCTTTTTTGCAAGAAAGGGCAAAAAAGCGATTTTTCCGGAATGACGAAGAAAAGAAATGCGCTGTCATGCCAACTTTCGCCGGAATGATGGAGGATTTCCGCCCCTATCTCCGCACAGGACCTTTGTGGGTCGTCAGTCTGCTTTACGTCGCGTGGCGCATGCAGGCCAAGGGCTTCGACGGGCCACAGACGTACCAGCATTATTACGGGATGCAGGAATTTGCGCCCTTGAAGATGTACGCCGATCATCCGCTTGAACGGATTTATACTTTTCTCGCCACGCTGCCTGCTTATTTAAAACTTTTGGTCTGGCCGACGGGGCTGCATATGGAGCGCTCGTTCGGCATTTACACCGTTTGGTGGCTGCCACCGGTTGTCGAAGGGATCGGCATTTTTCTTTTGTGCGCCGCAGTCGTTTTGAACAGCTTTCGCGCATCACGCCCGGGGATGGAGATAAGTTGGGGCTTGCTGTGGTTCGCGGCGGCGCACGCGCCCGATACAGGGCTGCTTATTCCTATGAACGCGCGGTTTCTGGAACACTGGATGTATTTGCCGTCCGTCGGTTTGTTTCTGGGCATTGCGGAAATGCTGGCGAAGTTTTTGCGGGGGCGTTCGACGATCGAACGTTCCGCTTGTTCGGGCGCGGCGCTGGCATTTGCCGCGATGCTGTCGGTTATGACTTATAACCAGAACAAGGTCTGGCACGATCCCGTGTCGTTCTATAACAACATCTTTGCCTATGGCGAGGGTTCGGCGCGGGCGCGGAACAATCTGGCGCTTTATTATTCAAACCGCGGCGATTACGATGACGCGCTCAAACAATTCCAGAAAGCTATCGAAACGGGCGATACCTATGCCGAAACGCGGTACAATCTGGCTCTGACCTTGCTGCGCGAACCCGATCAACGCGCAAATGTTTCGAGCGCCATTGAAAACCTGAAGCGCTCGGTGGAAATCGATCCGAGTTTCTTTCGCTCCGACCAATTGCTGGGAGAGATTTACGACAATATTCTCCACGATAAGGAAAAGGCCGATTATTATTATGGACAGGCTGCCGTTTTGGCTAATCGGCTGAAGTGAAACGACCCCAAGTCGGGAAACAACTCCCTCTCCCCCCACTTGGGGGGAGAGGGTCGGGGTGAGGGGGGCGGTTAGGATATAATCCCCGAATCCCCCTCACCCTAACCCTCTCCCCCCAAGTGGGGGGAGAGGGAATCCCCCACGACTTAGGGGGACGAAATAAGGGGTCGCTTCTTGTTGCGGGCTTTATGCGCGTACATCCTCAGATCGGCGGTGCGGATGACGACTTCAGGGCGGTCGCTTCCGGTATAAGGGGCGAGGCCGAAACTTGCGCGCAGAGGAACTGTTTCCGGTAGAGCCGCCGCGCGTTTGCGGAAAATAAGTTCGAGTTTCGCCAAGCGCTTGAGGCCTGTCTTTTCGTCCATAGACGGGAAGAGCAAGGCGAATTCGTCCCCGCCCAGACGCGCAACAGTGTCGGTGGCGCGCACGCCTGCGCGAAGGGCTTGCGCCACAGCGCGCAAATAAACATCGCCCGCCTGATGCCCCCATTTGTCGTTGATCGCTTTAAATCCGTCGAGATCGAGCATCATCAGAATGCCGTTGCAATCGGCGTTGCGGCGCGCAAGGTGCAGCTCGCGCTCGAAGGCGAGGCGAAAACCGCGGCGGTTGGCAAGGCCGGTCAATTCGTCGGTCTGCGTCCTTTCTTCCAGAATCCGGATGCGTTCTTCCTGCGCGCGGATGAGGATTTCCGCTTGCTGCAAAGCGGCGCGGGTCTCGATCAAATCGCCGAGATCCTGCTCGCCCGCAACCGCGGGCATGAACAATTGCCAACCGAAATCGAGGGCGGCGGGAAGAAGGTTTCGAGAGGTTTGTTCTTTGGTCTGTATGCGCATGGGAATGCTCCTTGTCAGCAAAAAGTATCTTCCCAAAGATTAAGAGCAAGGCGCGTGCCAAGTTATCCACAATTCTGTCCACAGAGTTGTAACATTATGAATGTGAATGATAATTATAGACAGCTCGGCTTGACGTGGTTTTTTCCTCTGCGGCAAAAAATACCTTATTTTGAGCAACCGCTATTCTAAAAGCAGTTCAATTTCTTCCAAAAGCTTGACAAAATGTTAATCATGTGAGGGCTATCAAGATCGTGTTTCTCTTTCTTCAAGGGTGGCCTTTGTGCGTCGTTTTTCATCTTCATTGAGATTGCTCGCCCTCGGCTTGCTGGGGCTTGGCGCGTTCGGCGCTTCTCCCGCCGTGTCCGCGTCCATCGTGCCGCACCGCGCCATTTACGCCATGAATCTGGCGGGGGTCAAAAATGGCAGCGATATTACCGACGTGTCGGGACGCATGCTGTTCGAATGGCGCGATGTCTGCGACGGCTGGGCGATCCAGCAGCATATGCGGCTGCATTTCTCCTATTCCGACGACGACGATCAGGATCTCGCCAGCACCGAGCTGACGTGGGAATCCAAAGACGGCAAGCGGTATAATTTCAATATTCGCCGCGTCACGAACGGAAAAGAAACCGAGAATTATCGCGGCAAAGCCCAACGAAACGATGATGGCAGCGTCACCGTCACCTACAGCGTTCCGAATAATAAAACCGTGCATTTGCCTGTCGGGACCCTGTTTCCCACGGCGCATACCGAACTGATTCTGGAAAATGCGGCGCGGGGCGACAAGTTCTTTACCCGCCGCGTGTTCGACGGCTCCGACGCAGACGGGGCGAGCGATATCAGCGCGTTCGTCCTGCCGCCGCGCGCGGCGGCGGCTGAAGAAGGGCTGGACGCGAAAATGAAAGAAAATCCTTTGGTGTCGGGCAACGCTTTTCCAGTGCATATGGCTTTCTTCAAGATCGGCGGCGAAACCGGAGAGCCGGATTACGAAATGGATCTGTCCCTGATGCCAAGCGGCATCGCGCGGCGCATGAAGATCGATTACGGCGATTTCTCCGTAACCGGAAATTTGCAAGAGGTTGAGGCGTTACCGGCCCAAAATTGCCCATGACCATCGATATGAATCGCAAGAAGCTGATTCTCATCGTCGAGGATAACGATCTGAATCTTAAACTTTTCCGCGACCTTCTTCAGGCGCACGGCTACGCCACGCTGCACACGCGCGACGGCTTTCAGGTGCTCGACCTCGCGCGCGGCAACCGCCCCGATCTGATTTTAATGGATATCCAGTTGCCCGAAGTTTCCGGAATCGAGATCACCGGTTGGCTAAAAGCCGACGAGGAACTGAAAACCATCCCCATCATCGCCGTCACAGCCTTTGCGATGCGCGGCGACGAAGAAAAAATCCGCGCCGCAGGCTGCGACGATTACCTGTCAAAGCCGATCGCCGTGCATCAGTTTATCGCGACGGTTAAGAAGTATGTGTAAGTATAGATACGGCTCAGTAAACAAGAATCGTCATTCCGGCGAAAGCCGGAATGACGACAGGCGTTAATTCCTCAAACATGTTCAACAAACTCCATTCTGTAAATGTCCGCCCGCATCCTCATCGTCGACGACACCCCCCTAAACGTCAAGCTGCTGCAAGCGAAGTTGGCGCATGATTATTACATTATCTCGACCGCAGAAAACGGCGTCGAGGCTTTGGCGAAAGTGGCTTCGGCAAAACCCGACCTGATCCTGCTCGACGTCATGATGCCCGAGATGGACGGGTTTGAAACCTGCCGCCGGTTGAAGGCCGATCCCGCCACCGCTTATATTCCGGTCGTCATGATAACGGCCTTGTCGGACGTGGCCGATCGCGTGCGGGGGCTTGCGGCGGGGGCGGACGATTTTCTCGGCAAGCCGATCAACGATCTGGCGTTAATGGCACGTATCCGCTCTCTGCTGCGCATGAAAGTTCTGATGGACGAATGGCGCTTGCGCGAAGCGACGGCGCTGCAGCTTTCGCCATTTTCCGTCGAGCCGCTCGTCGATCCGCTCGATGTCCGCGACAGCCGCGTTCTGATCGTCGACGACGACAACGACGCCGCCGTTTTCATTCGCGAAACCCTGACGCCTCTTTCCGCCTTTATCGCGCATGTATCGACCGCGAACGAGGCCGAGGACGCTTTAGCAAACGGCGGATACGATCTTGTTTTCTCGAATCTCGACAGGCGCGACGAAGACGGGTTGGAAATTTGTGCGCGGTTGCGCACCAATCCGGCCACGCGTCATGTGCCGCTTTTGCTACTGGCGGGATCCGAAGAAATGGATCGCGTCGCCAAAGGGCTCGATCTGGGCGCCAACGACTATCTTGTGCGCCCGTTCGACGCGCAAGAGCTTTTCGCCCGCGCGCGCGCGCAGCTCCGCCACAAACGCAATTACGACCGCCTGCGCGAGGGGCTGGAACGGAATCTGATGATGGCTCTGATCGATCCGCTGACGGGGGCTTTCAACCGCCGTTATCTGGACGCGCATTTGCCGCGCTTTTTGCAGCATGCGGCGGACGCGCGCAAGCCTTTGTCGGTTCAAATGATCGACATCGACTTTTTCAAGAAGGTCAACGACAGCCACGGCCACGGCGCGGGAGACGCCGTTTTGAAAGAAGTCGCGCGGCGCATTTCAAGCGGCGTGCGGCCTTCGGATTTCTTCGTCCGCATGGGCGGCGAGGAATTCGCCGTTGTCATGCCCGAAATTGACCTGCCCAGCGCGATGAAAATCGCGGATAGATTGCGGCAAAGCATAGAAGGAACGCCCATTGTTGTGGAGGACGTTCCCGAAGGGCTGACTGTGACGATCAGCATTGGCGTCGCCGAAACGAATCCCGACACGGGGAACGACCGCGAAAAAATCTTCGACCGCGCCGACGCCGCGCTGTTCAAAGCCAAGCAAGGCGGGAGAAACAGAGTTGTAGGGGATGGGGCGCAACCGTAATTCTTCCTCTCCCTCAGACGTCAAAAAAGCCACAGCCTGTAACATTCTGTTTATTAACCATAAATTCAGCTTGCGCTTCGTTAAGGAATCGGTAACCATTCGAATATATTCTGAAATGTATTCAATTTATTGTTGGAGGCGGCAATGAATTTGGAAACAGATACTTCCCCTTGTAAGGCGCAAGCCGCCCCCGCTGACCCTGAGAAGCCCCTCAAAATTACATTTGGCGAGTACGCCACGATCGCGCACAGCTTTTGCAGCGCGCCAATGAATGTTTGTTTGCGCACTGTGGGTTTGAAATGGGATTCCCAAACACTGGAATCAGGAGACCGCGTGAGAGTTCGCGCCCCGCGCGTGTCCTTTAAAGATGCTATGGATCATGAGTTCCGTATCGCCCATCTCTTCGGCAGACTAGCAAGACGGGCAGAAAACATTAACGACGTAAAGGCAAAAATAAATGCAATGAGGCGTGCGCAAAAAATCAGCTTGGCTTATGATTGCTGGTTCAGGCAAAAAAAGGAAAGCGTCTTTGTTGCCCGCGCCTTTCTATCCGCGTCAAAAGATGTTTGCCTACGCGCCGTCGGATTAAAATGGGATTTAGGCAGCCGCCAAAAACGCGCACATTTGAAAGACGCCATAAATTGCGAGTTCAACGTTCCGGAAATAGCTAATCGCTTGTGGGTTTGCTATCGGCTTGAAGAAGAAAGAGCTTGGGAAGTAAGTCAAGCGTACAGCGACGCCTATCAAAATAGCCTGCCTTATCGTTCCTTCACCACTGCGAAAAAAGCGGTCGGCGCTGTCGTTGACGGCGTCCGGTCGGCGTTGCATCCGAATATTTTCCGGCAGCAGATGGAAGGCGAACGCGGCAATGAGGGTTCTAAGCAAGCGATGATCGGCGTGTGTTCGCCCGCCCCGTATTGCGAATGGCCGACGCCGTCTGCCCACCCGATGTAATAACGGGGGGCGAAACTAAACAGACGGCGTCGGGAATTTGTTGAGCCATGCATGATACGCGCGATCGAAACGCTCATTGGACGGCTCCAAACCGGCAGGGTCGAACTCCGCAGCCTCTTCGATTTTCCACAAAACTTCGAGGGCGGATTCGTACCCCATTTCCTTGACCAAATGGGCAAACGTCACGTTTTCCTTTTTTATACTTTCCTTCATTATCCCCTCCTTACGCTGTCAATCGCTCCTGCTGCAAAGAAGAATCCCCCATTGCCGCAGCCCGCCGCTCTTTCAAAGTCTTGCCGCTTCTCAAGCGGACGCCTTCGTTGCGCTCGATCCGCTTGATCATGTCTTGAATCCATGACTCGCCGTGGCGCATAAGATATTTGTTAAATTCCAGCATATTCATCGCCTTTTCAAAGGTTTTGCTTCGCTTTCTGTTTCTATACTTCGTCGTGTCACAAAGTATCTGTTCGTAGGAGCGGCTTCCAGCCGCGACTGTTGACGTAAAAACAAGGGTTCGGGGCTGGAAGCCGCTCCTACGAAAAAGAGGAATTTATGGCGTGTCGCAGTATATTATGCCTCCCGAATGGCATGAAAACAATTCAAACATGCCAAATATAAGTAAGTAGTTGCTTGTTTTTAGCATCTAAAGGTTAATTTTTGGTTGTGTAGTTTCGATCTATCGTCCAAATATTGATTATGCAATGTTCCTGCCAAAGTCCAGCCAAAATCGTCTCATCCCCTTGCGTAAAACCGACATAAAAATTCGTTCCGTCATCCTTTCCGGCGGTTGCGGCACGCGTTTGTGGCCGATCTCGCGCGTCAAAGCGCCAAAGCAATTCGTTCCGCTGGTGGGTAAGGAAAACCTTTTTACGGCGACTTTGCGAAGCGCGGCCCACGTCACCCCGTCTGCCGCGCCCATGATCGTCGGCAACAACGCGCATAAATTTCTTATCCGCGACGCGTTGGAAGAAACCGGAATCAACCCCGAAACAGTCTTTTTAGAGCCGACAGGGCGCAATACAGCCGCGGCGATCCTCCTTGCGGCTTTGGCGGAACAAGATCCCGATGCCCTGCATCTAGTACGCCCCAGCGATCACATCATCGCCGACTCTGCCGCGTTAACCGCGGCGTTGGCCAAGGCGCTGCCTGCCGCATCTGCGGGCTACATCGTTCTTTTCGGCATAACCCCAAATGATCCGGAAACGGGCTACGGTTACATCACCCCCGGCAACCCGACGGCCTTCCCCGACGTCGCTGAAATCGAATCCTTCAAAGAAAAGCCCGACTTTAAAACCGCCGAGGCGCTGATAGCCTCCGGCGCATTATGGAACAGCGGAATGTTCCTTTATTCCCCCAAAAGCCTTCTTGAAGAAGCCGAAAAAATCGCCCACGCACGGCTCGAACAACTTCGACAAATCGCAAACGCCGCCCAGAACGACGGGCGCGAGAAAACTCTGGACGCAAACCTATATGCCGCCCTTCCGTCCGAACCGTTCGACCGTGTGATTATGGAACACACAACGCGGGGCGCTGTCATTCCCTGCGCGATGGGCTGGAGCGACGTCGGCTCGTGGCAGGCTTTGTGGCAGAGCGGGGAAAAAGACGCCGCGGGCAATCTGTCCCTCGGCCCCGTCCTCGCCCTCGACACCGCGAATTCCTATATCCGTTCCGAAGGCCCCGCGATCGCCGTTCTCGGCATGCGCGATGTCGCCGTGGTCGCAAGCAAGGACGCCGTTCTTGTCGTGCCGCGTGCCAGAGCGCAAGAGGTCAAAACGCTGGTCGCGGCGCTGGAACAAACAACGCCGCGTCTGGCGCAGGAACATCCCCACGCGCGGCGACCATGGGGCTGTTTTGAAAGCCTGACCGGCGGCAAGCAATTTCAGGTCAAGCACATAACGGTTGCGCCCGGGCGCTCGCTGTCCCTGCAAATGCACCGCCACCGCGCCGAGCATTGGATCGTGGTCGAGGGAACGGCGCTGGCCGAATGCGGCGACGAACAGAAAATGGTTTTTTCGAACGAATCCCTCTACATCCCCAAAGGCGCCAAACACCGCCTCTCCAACCCGGGCGTCATCGACCTGCATCTGATCGAGGTTCAAACAGGCGATTATCTCGGCGAAGACGACATTGTTCGGTTCGCCGATGCGTATGGGCGGGTGAATGAGGGCGGAACCTAAGCGCAAAATTGACTCTCTCGCGCTGAATGCATAGCATCTGCCGTCTTTTTCAAAACGGGAAGCGGGCGTTTATGGACGAGCTGGGATTCTTTCACTATCTGGCCGTTCTGCGGCGACGCAAAAAAGTTTTCGGTGCGGTCGCGCTTGTCCTTCTGGCGCTGTCAGTTATTTTCACGCTGCGCTGGTCCAACTATCAATCCGTGGCTACCGTCGAGATCGAACGTCCTGAAGTTGCCAGCAACACGATCAACATCGGCGAACATAACGCCAGCGACGGCGCCCGAGACGCCGCCAACCAGCGCATTAACGAGATAGCGCAAAAGATCACCTCGACCGCCTCTCTTGCCGCTATCATCACGAAATTCAACCTTTATCCCGAATCCGGAAAAGGCGCGCCGATCGCGCTTCTCGCCGACGCGATGCGCCGTAAAATCAAAATCAATCTGCTAAGCGGCGCGCAGGGCGGCTCATCGACAGACGCCCCCGCGATCGCCTTTACCGTAAGCTTCGATTATACGAATCCTCCGCTCGCACAGCAGGTCACGCAAGAACTTGTCGCGCGCATTCTCGACGAAGACCTTAAAGAAAAACACACGGAAGCCCAACAAACATCGGCCTTTCTCGGCGACCAAATCGAAGCCCTCGGCAAATCCTTGTCGGAACAAGAGAAAAAGATAGAAGGTTTCCGAAAAAAATACGGCCTAACCCGCCCCGAAGATTTGGCGTTTAATCAACAGGCCGCCGAAACCCTCACGCTCGATCTTCAAAACCTCGACACGCGGATTGCGACGAACGAAGGCAATATCGCGATTTTGCAAGGCCAGTTGGCGATGGTCGATCCTTATTCGCGTATCGTCGCAGACGGCCAAATCCTCACAACGCCTTCGGTTGAGCTTAAAGCGCTCCAAACCCAATATGCCGCGCTAACGTCCCGCTATGGCTCCGATCATCCCGACGTCGTCAAAGTCCGGCATGAAATCGACGCGCTGCAGTCCCAGTTTGGCGGCGCATCAAAAACATCGGCTCGCCTCAAAGCGCAAATCGCCGATGCGCGAACGAATCTTGTCGCCGCACAGAAAACCTACGGCCCCGACGACCCCGATGTTCTTGCTCTGCAAGCCGAGCTGCATAAATTTCAAGACCAACTCGCCCTACAACCCGCGCAAGCCTCTTCGACGAACGGCATCGTCGCTGATGCGGATAATCCCGCCTATCTGCAACTCGTGGCGCAACTTCAAGGCGCCGAGGAACAGCACAAAGCCCTGCTAGCCCAGCGCGAAAAGCTTCAGGCCGAGCGGCAATCCTATCACAAAGCCATTATGGAAAATCCCGAAGCCGCCAAACAAATGGCGGAACTTTCGCGCGATTACGAAAATGCCCAGCAGCGTTTCCGCGAATTGAAAGAAAAGAAAATGTCTGCGGACATGCGCATGCAGGTTCAGGAAGGCCGAATGGGAGAAAAACTCTCAGTGATTGATCCGCCGGAACTCCCAACGCAAACCCACCCCTCGCGCATGCTTCTCCTCATCGCCGATATTCTCATCTCTCTTGCCGGAGGATTAGGCGCGGTGGCCTTGTCCCAGCTTTTCAGCCAGTCGATCGTCGGCGCGCCCCATCTGGAATTTGTCAGCGGAGCCGCCCCTTTGGTTTCAATCCCCCATATTTATACCCCAAAAGAACTGGATCGCTCGCTTGCGGCGTTGTTTTGGCGCTGGAAAGCGAGGGGACTTGGGGGTTAATAAACAACCGCTTGAAGCAACGGAGAACCGCTCTCAACCACGC
Source organism: Alphaproteobacteria bacterium (assembly GCA_031291395.1). Lineage (GTDB taxonomy): Bacteria > Pseudomonadota > Alphaproteobacteria > UBA9219 > UBA9219 > CAIXLI01. The sequence continues at coordinate 38,193 of JARLJD010000183.1, forward strand.
GCCAAGCCTCAGGCGTCGCAAACAATTCGCGCAACAACCGGTTATTCAGCGCATGCCCGCAGCGGTTTCCCTCGAAATGGCCGCGGATGGGCATACCGGCCAAAGCCATATCGCCGATGGCGTCCAGAACCTTGTGGCGGGCGAATTCGTTGCTGAAGCGCAAGCCGCCTTCGTTCAGGATGTCCTGACCTTTGATAACAATCGCGTTATCCAGCGAACCGCCGCGCGCGAGCCCCATTTTCTGCAAATGATCGACTTCCTCGAAGAAGCCAAAGGTGCGGGCGCGGCTGATTTCGTTTTTGAAAGCCTCAGGCGACAAGGTCACGTCGCAGCTTTGCGCCATGATCGGCGAACGGTCAAAATCGATCGTCACGCTGTAACGCGCGGCGTCGCAAGGGGACAAACGCGCGCGCTTGCCGCCTTCCTCGACTTCGATCGGCGATAGAATTTCGATTTCCCGTTTCGGCGCGTCTTGTTCGACGACTCCAGCGGCTTCGATTAAAAGCACGAAGGAATCCGCGCTGCCGTCCATAACCGGAACTTCGCCGCCGTCGATTTCGACGCGAACATTGTCGATGCCGCAAGCGTTCAGCGCGGACATCAAATGCTCGACCGTGGAAACCTTGCCGCCGTGGTCGTTACCGATAACGGTGCATAAGCGCGTATCGACGACATGATCCCACCGCGCTTTGATCGTACGCGCGCCGTTCAGAAGGTCGGTGCGAACGAAGGTGACGCCAGCGTCTTCCTCGGCAGGGCACAGACGCAGATGGACGATCTCGCCCGAATGCACGCCAATGCCGGAACATTCAACCGCCTTGGCCAATGTTCGTTGCCCGACCAGTCGCCCCCCGCCCAAAAAAGCCGGAGGAACCCGCAGAGCCGGAGTCAAATCCGAAGGGGTGATGCTGTATGACATAAGCGCGCGCGTCCTGAAAATATAAACCAAATCTCTCACCCCTAATATCTACCCGCCTTCGCGCCGCAGCAAAAGACAAGCATTCTTACGTTTTGTTACGCGTATAGGGTGCTGATATTGCTTGGTTTTTTGTGTTTGTCTGCGCCTTTGACTCGCGTAAGGCGCAAATTGGGGCTACCTATAAATGCAAATGAATCACAAAAAGCCGCATTTTGAAGCCCCTGTCTGTATCGAGCCGATACACGGCAGAGGAAGCTCTAATAGCAGCCAGTCGTCGTCATAACGCCTTCTATTCCGCTTTGCCAATTGCTAAGGTCGCAAGCCTTGCAATCATGAATCATAGAAAGCGCGCTAAGCATGACCGCATCTTCCCCCATGCCCGACACCACCCTTTCCGTCCGCGACGTTTTCGAGATCGAGAGCGACTGGCAAGTTCCGGCTTTCTCGCACAAGACCGAGCATGTGCCGGATGCCGACGCGGCTTATCGCTTCGATCCCGATACGACGCTGGCGATATTGGCGGGCTTTGCCTTTAACCGGAGGGTACTGATTCAGGGCTTTCACGGCACCGGCAAATCGACGCATATCGAACAGGTGGCATCAAGGCTGAATTGGCCTTGCGTACGGGTCAATCTCGACAGCCATGTCAGTCGCATCGATCTGATCGGCAAGGACGCGATCGTCCTGAAAGACGGCAAGCAGATCACCGAATATCGCGAGGGGATTTTGCCTTGGGCTTTGCAACATGCCTGCGCTTTGGTGTTCGACGAATATGACGCGGGGCGTCCCGACGTCATGTTCGTCATCCAGCGCGTGCTGGAAGTCGAAGGCAAACTGACATTGCTCGACCAAAACCGAGTCATTCAGCCGCATGCGGGCTTTCGGTTGTTCGCCACATCGAACACGATCGGTTTGGGCGACACCACAGGGCTTTACCACGGCACGCATGCGCTGAATCAAGGCCAACTCGATCGCTGGAATATCGTCGCGACGCTTAACTATCTGCCTGCCGAGGAAGAAGAAGCGATTGTTGCGGCCAAGGTTCCCGCTTTCGCCAAGGCGGACAAAAAAGATACGTTGCGCGGCATGGTGGCGCTGGCGGGTCTGACGCGGCAAAGCTTCATGCAAGGCGATATTTCGACCGTGATGTCGCCGCGCACTGTCATGTCGTGGGCGGAAAACGCCGAGATCTTCGGCAACATAGAAGCTGCCTTCCGCCTCAGCTTCCTCAACAAATGCGACGAAGCCGAACGCGCTGCAGTGGGCGAGCTTTATCAACGGGCGATGGGGGCGGAATGCCCTCCGGGGCTGTAGAAACTCCAACTTTGCACATCAGGAAGAGGGGGTTTTCAGAAATGGGTAGGTCACCCTGAGTTCGAAAAAGCTATACGTGGTACTGCTTGTAGCTTGTACGACCGACAAGCAAGCCTCTCATCATGGCATCTTCTTCCTGTTGCTCGGACAATCTCTGACATGTATATTCCACGACCTCATCTCCGTCGCATCGAACGACCGGGGTATTTTTAAGGCCATTTTTGCCAAGAAATAGGCTCAGCCGCTTTTCATCGGGATTGAATATCAAAATACACGCCGAATCCTCCGCTTGATCAACGTGAAGATTGTCTTTTAGCGCTACACGCGTTAATTCCTTCCCGACTTTAACAAAGCGCATATCTTCACGTTCAAGAAATACCTCTCTGCGATAAGTCGCAATCTTTGCAGCCTTTAGAAAATCAAGAATGGGCTGTTCATTTGTCGCAGGATTCACCAATACAGAAATTGCTGAAGGCATTAAATATCTCCTAAAAAAGAGGTTCTGAGACCATCCTGCCTTTGATGGAGGAATCTCGGACGCCAAAGTATAAACCGCAACAGAACTCCGATTGTATCCCGCTGCCAATTCTTTTAGAACAAAAATCTATGATTTAATGCGCGGGTATTTTAATATTTTAAGAGATTGATGAAGCGACTATTTCTTCTTTCCCCATAGGCTTCATTTCCACCACCTTAGCTTTTGCCCTTGGCCTGCTCGCAGATCGCTGCGGCAATATTTGGCGCAAACAGAGAGCTTGCGATCTTGTCTTGGTTGACATATTGAATTTTGGCGAAGGGCTGACGCAATTACAGTACAAAACACACCACAATGGTGTATTTTCTTGACTTTTGACATCATTATGGTGTATCTATGAGCGAGAAATGGAAACCGACTTACGACCTTGGCGCGTTCAAAGCCGCTTGTAGCAGCGTCAGGAAATTGGGGCCGTTGCTGGCAAGGTCTGCCCGAATAAGCGCGGCCGCTTTGGGGTTTGGCGAGCCTGAAATTGTGGAAATTATACAGACTATGCAACGCGAACATTTTTACAAGTCGGTGACCTCGTTTGCCAATCATCGGCTGTGGCATGACGCCTATCATGTTCCGTCGGAAAAAGGGCTGTTGTACGTCAAATTTACGGCGGACTCTGTGACGGGTTTCGCGCTCGTGTCTTTCAAGGAGAAGTAAAATGGAAAAACGGCTTTGTCCTCACGACGGATCGATTATGCAAAAAGACGCGCGTCCCCTTACGCTAACCTATCAGGGATGTTCGGCTACGGATCAAGCGGTGCCGGGCTGGTATTGCACCACATGCGATGAAGCGTTTTTTGAGTCCAAAGGATCGCAAATCGCCGCACGGTTATTAAACAAGATCAAAGCAAAAGTCGCGTGCTTCTTACCCCCTCCCGAAATCCGCCGCATTCGCAAGAAACTTAAACTCACCCAGAAAGACGCGGGGCTGATCATTGGCGGCGGAGTCCGCGCGTTTCAGAAATATGAAAGCGGGGATTTGTTGCCGAGCCAAGGGATCGACTCGGCGTTGCGGCTGCTTGACCACGATCCGGCTCAACTGTCCGTTCTTCGCGCGCGGAATCCCGAAAAACGCGGTCGCGCGCGCAATCATCCTCCAGCCGTCTTTCACGCCTCGGAAGCATAGGGAACGACATGCGCCCCGCAAACGTCGATGAATTTTTCCGCCGCCTTGCCGCAACCAACCCAGAACCGAAAACCGAGCTGAATTATCTGAATGCCTATACGCTTCTTGTCGCCGTCGTGCTGTCGGCGCAGGCGACGGATACAGGCGTGAACAAGGCGACTGAAACTTTATTCAAAAAAGTTCAGACGCCGCAGGCCATGCTGAAGCTAGGCGAGGAGGGGCTTAAGCAACATATCCGCACGATCGGCCTTTTCAATACCAAGGCAAAAAACATCATCGCCTTGTCGCGAATTCTGGTTGAGCAATTCGGCGGCGAAGTTCCTTCTTCCCGCGAGGCTTTGCAAAGCCTGCCCGGCGTCGGGCGCAAGACCGCTAATATCATCCTGAACATCTGTTTCGGCCAGCCGACTTTGGCGGTCGATACGCATGTGTTTCGCGTCGCAAACCGTACGGGAATGGCCAAAGGCCAAACGCCGGAACAGGTCGAGGCGGAATTGCTGCGCGTTATTCCGGAAAAATGGCTGCGGCATGCGCATCACTGGCTGATCTTGCACGGGCGTTACATCTGCAAGGCGCGCGCGCCTTTATGCCCCGCTTGTCCCGTGCGCGATTTGTGCGCGTATAAGGATAAGACGACTTAGGGCGACGTGAGGAAATAGGTGACTCAGTTTGCAACACCCTCCCCGCGAGGGAAGGAGAATCCTGCCGCTCTCGCGCCACCGTTTCTCTTGCTCCTCAAATAGGGGCATCAATTTAATCACGCCGCCTCAATACCGCCTCAACAGCCCCACCAATTTTCCCTGCACTTCCACGCTTGAGGCGGGGAGGCGGAGGGGGGTATAATTTTTGTTGGCGGGCTCCAGCGCGATAATGTTGCCTTCGCGTTTCAGGTATTTCAGCGTCGCTTCCTGTTTATCAATCAGCGCGACGACAATGGCGCCGTTCTCGGCGGTGTCGCAGGCGCGGATGATGACGCGGTCGCCGTCAAGGATTCCGGCATCGATCATCGAATCTCCGGAAATTTCCAAGGCGTAATGACCGGCGATATCGGCGCGGCCACGGCTGGAGGCCAGAAGTCCCGCAGGAATATCGACGCTGCCGTGAGGGTCGCGCAAGGCTTCGATCGGCGTGCCCGCCGCGATGCGGCCGTAAAGGGGAAGGCTGACGCTTTGCGCCGCAGCGATCGCGGCCATGTCGGGCATGTGCATATTACGCGGAATCTCACGCAAGTTCGCGGCGCGATTCTTGCGCGGCGCGGGTTTAGGTTCTGCGCCTTCTGGAATTCGGATGATTTCCAAAGCGCGGGCGCGGTGGGGCAGGCGCTTGATAAAACCGCGCTCCTCCAGCCCTGTAATCAAACGATGAATGCCGGATTTCGATTTAAGCCCCAATGCGGTTTTCATCTCATCAAACGAAGGCGGCACGCCATCGGCGACGAGGCGATCCCTGATCAAAAGCAAAAGTTCTTTTTGTTTGCGAGTCAGCATATTCGGCTCCTTGAAGAACAAAGCATGAATGTTCTACTTTGGTTCTCCTCGAGAGTCAAGGCATGAAAAGGCTTAGGGAGTTTTTCCCGCTTTTATTCACCGCCTCTTATTGCCAACCGCCAAAAATTCCGGCATTTTCCGCCTGCCTCTCATTCATCCAAGGAAAAAGAGTATGCCCAACATCGCCGCCGTTCCCTCTATCCCCGTCATCCTTGACCCCGCGCACAAGCAAATGAGCAACGCCGTGCGTTTCCTCGCAATGGACGCGGTCGAACGCGCCAAATCGGGGCATCCGGGCATGCCGATGGGGATGGCCGACGTGGCGACGGTCTTGTGGGCAAAGTTTCTGCGCTTCGATGTCGAAAACCCGAGCTGGCCGGATCGCGACCGCTTCATCCTTTCCGCCGGACACGGCTCGATGCTGCTCTATGCGCTGGCCTATCTGTCTGGCTATAAAAAGATGACGCTTGAGGAAATCAAGAATTTCCGCCAGCTCGGCAGCCACACGCCCGGACATCCTGAAACAGACATCGACATCGGCGTCGAAATGACGACCGGCCCCTTGGGGCAAGGCATCGCGCACTCAACTGGCTTTGCTTTGGCGGAACGCATTTTGAACGCGCGCTTTGGCAATGAACTTGTCGATCACCGCACCTTCGTCATCGCCTCGGACGGCGATATGATGGAAGGCGTCAGCCACGAAGCGGCCTCGCTCGCCGGACATCTGAAACTCGGCCGCCTGATCGTTTTCTACGACGACAATAAAATCTCCATCGACGGCCCGACGACTCTATCCTTTACCGAAGATGTGCAAGCGCGTTTCCGCGCCTATGGCTGGCATGTGCAAGCGATCGACGGCCATGATCCCGCTGCGATCGAAGCCGCGACGCAAGAAGCGTTGTCGGTCACGGACAAACCCTCCCTTATCGCCTGCCGTACGATCATAGGTTTCGGCGCGCCCAAAAAACAAGGCACTAGCGGTTGCCACGGCTCCCCCTTGGGCGCAGAGGAAATCGCGGCAGCCCGCGCGCAACTGGATTGGAATTACGATCCTTTCGTCGTTCCCGATGACGTGCTGTCCTTATGGCGCAAAGCCGGAACGCGCAGCCGTGCGGAAGTTCAGGCGTGGCAAAAACGCTGCATGTCAAACCCCAACCGCGCTGCGTTCGACGCTGCGATCAAAGGCGATTTGCCGCCCGCTTATGAATCGGCTTTGGCGGCGTTCAAACAAAAAATCGCCGCTGAAAAACCCAAACACGCCACCCGCCAATCCTCCGGCGCGGTCTTGGAAGCAATCCTTCCCGCGATCCCCGAACTCATCGGCGGCAGCGCCGATTTAACGCCTTCCAACAACACGCAAGTCAAAGGCTCCGCCGACATCAACGCCCCCAACTACAACGGTCGTTATGTGCGTTACGGCGTGCGCGAACACGGCATGTCGGCGGCAATGAACGGTATGGCTTTGCACGGCGGCATCATCCCCTACGGCGGCACCTTCATGCAGTTCGCCGATTACAGCCGCCCGTCGATCCGTCTGGCCGCGTTAATGCATCAGCGCGTTATCTTCGTCATGACGCATGACAGCATCGGCCTCGGCGAAGATGGCCCCACGCACCAACCCGTCGAACATCTCTCGGCCTTGCGCGCAATTCCCAATCTTCTGGTTATGCGCCCCTGCGACGGAATCGAAACAGCGGAATGCTGGGACATCGCCCTGCGCAACACATCGCGCCCCAGTTTGTTGGCCTTGTCGCGCCAAGGCTTGCCGACAGTCCGTTCTTCGGACAGCGCCAACCTATCAGCCCGCGGCGCTTACATCCTTGCCGGAGCCGACGAAAAACGCGACCTAACATTGCTGGCCACAGGCTCCGAAGTCTCCCTCGCCCTCGACGCCCGCGCCAAACTGAAACAGCAAGGCATCACAGCCGCCGTCGTCTCAATGCCCTGCATGGAATTGTTCGAAGAGCAATCCCCCGACTACCGCGCCAGCGTTCTAGGCACAGCCCCCCGCATCGCGATCGAAGCTGGAATCCGCCAAAGTTGGGATCGCTATCTCGGCGAGAAAGGCGTGTTTATCGGCATGACCAGCTTCGGCGCATCGGCTCCAGCGGATAAGCTTTACGAGCATTACGGGATTACGGCGGAGAAAACGGTCGAGGCTGCAAAAAAATTGTTGGGATAGCAGGAACGTTATTAATGTGGCATCGATCCGCAACGTCAGAACCAACTGAATGGGCATGGATTAACCCGAGCGATATTTTTTGGACATGCCTTGGAGACAAATGTCCGAAAAGTTGCTGTGGGTCTGATTTCGATTTACGGCCAGATCATATCTTTGAAGGAGATCCCCTGGATTCAGACATTCTTCTGAAAGGTTTTAGGGAACAAGCTGATATCGTAAGCAATTATTCTGATGGCTCAAAGGCGGTTTTTAGAGATGGGGACGGAGAAAGCCATCTTCGCTTAAGGCAGGACGGCGCTTGCTATTATTGGGAAGGCGGGCGATGCGCGATTCAAGAAAACAAACCAGCAATATGCAGAGCTTTTCCGTTAAGTCCCTCACTATCGCGTGGCGTCATAGCCGACCTTCGCTGCCCCGGATTTGAAGCGGGAGAACGACTCAAAATAAAAATGGATAAGCGAACCTATACGGCAATGCTTCAAGGCATTATCGAGTTAGAAGAATACAAGCTTCTGCGATTAAGCCTGAAGCTAAATACGCTAACAAAACGTGAGAAAAATAAGCCTAAATTTAGATTTGGATCTGTAAAAGGCCCCCTTGCTTTCGTCTAACGAAAAAACATCTTGTAATTATCCCATATCTAATATATGATCCATCCTGCATCCTCTAACAAGGAATGCAAGGATCGCCAAAGCGCCTCTCGCCAAGCCATGGATTGCGGGAACAGCGCCAAACGATCCGGACGGAAGCTAGCTGCTGGACTTTCCATCCAGCCCCGGGGTTACGTCATTATTATAAGGGAAGGCGACAATGAAAGGGGTTTTAATGCGATAAACAAGGAAACGAACGCACTTTTGCCGGAAAACGGGCTAACGAAAATATCCGCAGCCCCTTGCGCTGCGCGGGACTCTCTCCTAGAAAGTCACAAACTTTCTTTTCAAGGAGATTCCCATGCCCGTCCGCGTTTCCATTAATGGTTTTGGCCGCATCGGCCGTCTTGTTCTTCGCGCCGCGTTTGAATCCGGTCGCGACGATATCGAAATCGTGGCGATCAACGATCTTGCTCCGCCCGCCACAAACGCGCATCTGCTGAAATATGATTCGGTTCATGGGCGGTTCAAGGGAGACGTGGCAGTAGACGGCAACGACCTGATCATCAACGGCAAACGCGTCAAGGGCCTGCAAATCTCCGACCCGACGCAACTCGGTTGGGGCAACCTGAACGTCGATGTGGCGATGGAATGCTCAGGCCGCTTCACCAAGCGCGACGATGCCGCCAAGCATCTGCAAGCCGGAGCCAAAAAAGTCCTGATCTCGGCGCCCGCGACCGACGAAGACCTCACGGTCGTCTATGGCGTCAATCACAATGAACTAAAAGCCGCGCACACGATCGTCTCCAATGCCTCCTGCACCACCAATTGCCTCGCGCCCGTGGCCTTCGTTCTGGACAACGCCATTGGCATCGAACGCGGCTTTATGACCACAATCCATTCCTACACAGGCGATCAGCGCACGGTCGACACGATGCACAGCGATCTGCACCGCGCCCGCGCGGCGGCGCTCAGCATGATCCCGACCTCGACGGGAGCGGCCAAAGCGGTGGGCAAAGTCCTGCCGCAGCTGAAAGGCAAGCTCGACGGCACGTCAATCCGCGTGCCGACGCCGAACGTCTCGGTCATAGACTTCAAATTCGACGCCAAACGCGCGACGACGGTTGAAGAAATCAATCAGGCGATCACGGCGGCATCGAACGGCGCATTGAAAGGCATCCTCGACGCCTACAGCGAACCCTTGGTATCGACAGACTTCAACCACGACGCGCATTCGTCGATCTTCGCGCTGAAAGAAACCAAAGTCATCGACGGCACCTTCGTCCGCGTGATGAGCTGGTACGACAACGAATGGGGCTTCTCGAACCGCATGCCGGACACGGCAGTGGCGATGATGAAGGCAAAGTAACGGGGGCGAGGGGACACAATAAAGGGGATATGATAAAAATGCGCCAAAGCTGCGTAGGGGGGCAAACCCTTCTGTGCAAGCGCATTTTTATCGTGTCCCCGTATTGTGTCCCCGTTGTTGGTGTGGAGTTACAATAAACATGCGCATCCTCCTAACCGGCGCAGCCGGCTTCATCGGCTTTCACGTCGCCCGCGCCTTGCTTTCGCGCGGCGACGAAGTCATCGGCATCGATAACCTAAATGACTATTACGATACTGCGCTGAAACAGGCGCGGCTCGATCAATTATTGCCGCAAAAAAACTTCTCGTTCCATAAAATCAACATCGCGGACAAAGGCGCGATGCTGCCTTTCGCGCAATCGGGCGTGACGCAAATTGTGCATCTGGCGGCGCAGGCCGGTGTGCGTTATTCGCTGCAAAACCCCTTCGCCTATGTCGAATCCAATTTGCTGGGGCAAGTGGTCATGCTGGAACTGGCGCGCCAAACGCCAAACCTGAAACATTTCGTCTATGCCAGCTCGTCTTCGGTCTACGGCGGCAACACAAAAATCCCCTTCGCCGTCGGCGACGCGGTCGAATGCCCCGTCTCCCTCTACGCCGCGACCAAACGCGCCGACGAATTGATGAGCCACACCTACGCCCACCTTTATCGCATCCCGACCACGGGCCTGCGCTTTTTCACCGTGTATGGCCCGTGGGGACGCCCCGATATGGCCGCCTACATCTTTACGCGCCAGATTATGGCGGGACAGCCGATCAAAGTCTTCAATCACGGCAACATGCGCCGCGATTTCACCTTCATCGACGATATCGTGGCGGGAGTCCTTGCCGCGCTCGACCGCCCCCCGCAAGACAACGGCGCAAAACCACCCACGGCACTCTACAATCTCGGCAATTCGGAAGCCGAAGACCTGATGCGTTTCATCGCTGTTCTGGAAAACGCGCTAGGCCAAAAAGCGATCATAGATTTCCAGCCGATGCAAGCAGGCGACGTCCCCGAAACCTACGCCGACATCGAATCTAGTACGCGAGATTTAGGATTCAATCCGACCACGGGCATCGAGCAGGGGATTGCGAAGTTTGTTGAGTGGTATCGCGGGTATCAGAGTATATGACCAACGAATTCCCCGCTTTTTTGCAAGATAAGCCGCGCTCCGAGCGTAGCCTTTTCGACTATCTCTGTTGTAAGATAAATCCCAAGATAGATTTGGTGAAAATTAGCGAGGCTGATTATGGAATGGACGCAAAAGAGCATTATGAAAAACTATTTCAGATTTATAGTACAGGGGAAATGCCACGGCCTTTGACATGGAACCCGCGCGAGGTTTTGGAGTTGACAAAATGGTCTCAGCCAGATGACCCGAAGTGGAAACCGGGGACATACGGTGAAAGAGACCATTTGCAGCGCGCCTTTTCATGTTGTGTGCTTCTTGTGTGTGCCGACGATTACTCTCATGAATACTCCGATCTCATTAGTCGCCTTATTGAAAGTTGTCTCGTGTGGGGACGCGACAGCTTGCCGTTGCTCGAAGAACTCATTTTATGGAAACTGCTTAAAAAGGCTGATAATGAAGAATACAGTTTTTGCGCCCTTGGCTATTTGCTTACCTATTGTTTGAGGCGGAAAAAGAAGGACAAAGACGAAGCTTTTTTATCGGAGTTGTTCCGTTGGTTTATCGAATGCGCAAACCTCGCGGCGCAATCAAGCGATTTTTCTTCCTGTAGTCCAAAATATGTGGGGAGTTCTTGGCTATTTGCCTCAACCCCCTTTGAACAATCTTTTGACGTGTGGCGTTCGATGATCAGAAAGGCTTTATTTCTTCAGGAAGAAAACTTTCCTCTATCCTTGCGCAAAGAAGCAAAGGATTTAGGCGAGAAACTTATAGCGGCAATCGGGCGATCTGCTTAAGTGTTACATCCAGAACGCAGTGTAAAAAAATGAGCAGAACGCATAAGGGCATAGTGGCTGGCCTTAAAGACACCCCCGCCGGTCGTTATAAAATATACGCGGAAGACGACCGCGATATTCGTCGCGCCGACGCGATTATTGCGCGGGTCAGGTCGGGCAAGACCGCGCTTGTCCCCGCCGACGTCGCTCATGCAATCGCCGTGGACGGCGTGCATCCCGTCAGGGCTTGGCGCGTCTATAAAGGCTGGACGGGAGGCGAACTCGCCGCCAAAGCGAAACTGACCCGCACGACGATCAGCCAGATCGAAACAGGCAAACGCAAAGGCACCGTGGCAGCCTATAAAGCCATAGCCAAAGCCCTCGGCACATCGGTCACAAGCCTGATCGATTAACGGGCTGATGGATATCAAGGACGGACAAGGGAGGCTTATTGATAAGGTTTTGCCACGCGTAGGAATACTTTTGGATCCGTGCTGTATTTTGAAATGATCTTTTCAATCGCGCCTTGATTCTGAAGTTCCGCAAGAGCGCTGTCGAGCATATCGCGAAGCTGGGTTTCGTGTATTTCTACAGCGAGAGACGTCGGAAACACCTGAAAGGGTGTGTCCTGTGCAAGGCGAAGCGTATTAGGATTGGCCTTCATATAGCCGTTAACGAAAGAAGGTTCGTTGAACACAACATCAGCTTTGTGTGTGGCGACGTTTACGAGAATATCGGTAATTTGTCCCATCTGGGGCACGGAGATTTCCTTATACCAAACCCCGATCATAATGCATTGATGATGTAGTTGAAGCCCGCGATGGAGCGGACGATGTCAGGGTTTTTGTCGATATAGAGAACGGCCTCGCAGAGCTTTTTCTCGACGAGGCGCATAGACTTGAGCGCGTA
>JARLJD010000184.1 GCA_031291395.1 Alphaproteobacteria bacterium
CGCGGGGCCCCCCCCGCCCCCGCCCAGCGCCGACGCGGCCGGCCACGCGCGGTCTGTGGGCGCCGGGCGGGGGGGGGGGGCGGGGGGCGGGGGGGGGGGGGGGGGGGGGGGGGGGGGGGGGCGGCCCCCCCCCTCAGGGATTATACCCCAACCGCCCCCCTCACCCCGACCCTCTCCCCCCAAGAGGGGGAGAGGGAGTCATCGCCCTGCTTTGGAATTACCGTCACTCAAACCCTCAAACTTTAAACCCTTATGATCACCCCTCGTACCCCCTCCGGCACGCTCGAACTTCTTCCCCGCGATCAGATGATTTTCCAGCATATGCTCGACGTCATTCGCCGCGGCTATGAAAGATTCGGCTTTGTGCAAATCGAAACGCCGGTCTTTGAACTCAAAGACGTTCTGCTGACCAAATCGGGCGGCGAAACGGAAAAGCAGGTTTATTTCGTGCAATCGACCGGCGGGATGCAACAAGGCTATGACGCCGATCTGGCGCTTCATTTCGATCTGACCGTGCCCTTGGCGCGTTACGTCGCCGAGCATGAACGCGAGCTTGCGTTTCCCTTCCGCCGCTATCAGATGCAGCGCGTCTATCGGGGCGAGCGCGCCCAGCGTGGCCGTTCGCGCGAATTTTATCAATGCGACATCGACGTCATCGGCAAAGACAAACTCAGCCCCGCCTACGACGCCGAACTGCCCGCGATCATCGTGCAGATATTTGAGGATCTGAAAGTCGGAGACTTCACGATCCAGTTCAGCAACCGCAAAATCCTGCGCGGGCTTTTGTCCGGCTATGGCGTCGCGGACGAAGAAAAACAAAAACTGATCGTGCGCGAAATCGACAAGCTCGACAAAATCGGCGCGACAAAAGTGCGCGAATCCGTTATGGCTTTGGGCCTGTTGGAACAAAACGCCGACGCTTTGATGACGTTGATCGCGCATCAAGGCGGCAAGGATGAAGTTCTGGCGGCGTTGAACGCCTTGCCGGTTCACGATCCCGTTTTTAAGCAAGGCGTGGAGGAAGTCTCGTTTGTCGTCGCGGCCTTGCGCGCTTTGGGCGTCCCCGAAAAACGCGCACGGCTTAATCTCGCGATCGCCCGCGGCCTCGATTACTACACTGGCACGGTCTATGAAACTTTCATCGACGCGCACCCCGAATTTGGCAGCGTTTGTTCCGGCGGCCGCTACGACGATCTCGCCAGCCACTACACCAAATCGAAACTGCCGGGCGTCGGCATTTCCATCGGCTTGACGCGCCTGTTCGAACAACTGAACGCGCATAACTTATTACCCGCCGCGCCGGTCACGGTGCAGCTTCTCATCGCTCAACTCGACCCCGCGCTCAGCCCCGTCTATCTGGCGCTGGCGACCGAATTGCGCGCGGCGGACTTGCGGGTCGAAGTCTGGCTCGAACAAGCCAAGCTCGACAAACAAATCAAATACGCCGACAAAGCCGGCATTCCGGTGGTTCTGCTCTTGGGCGGCGACGAACAAGCCAAAGGCTCCGTCGTCATCAAAAACATGAACGCCAAAACACAGACCGAAGTCGTTCGCGGCGAGCTGATCGATTTCCTACGGACGATCTTATGACGGGCAGCGCCATATATTCGTTGGAAGATTTACAGCGGTCCGGCCTGATTGAAAACATAAGCGACGGCCTTCGGCGCGTCGCGGCGCAATTTTCGGTGGCGATTACGCCGACGATGATCTCCGCTATCGATCCGCGCGATTCCGCCGACCCGATAGCGGCGCAGTTCGTGCCGTCGGAAAAAGAACTTCAAGTCGCAGACGCGGAACGATCCGACCCGATCGGAGATTTCTCTTTCAGTCCGGTCAAGGGAATCGTGCATCGCCATTCGGACAGGGTTTTGTTGAAATTGCTGAACGCGTGTCCCGTTCATTGCCGCTTTTGCTTTCGCCGCGAGCAAGCAGGAATAGCGGGCGGCGTTCTGTCTTCCGAAGAAAGAACGAGGGCGATCGACTATATCGCCGCCCATACGGAAATATGGGAAGTTATCCTTTCCGGAGGCGATCCGTTGATGCTGTCGGACCGGCGTTTGCTGGAGACGCTGGAGAAAATACGCGCCATAAACCACGTCAAAATCATAAGAATTCACACGCGCGTTCCCATCGCCGATCCGGCGCGAATCACGCCGGAACTGGTCGAGATTTTACGCCGAGATAAACCGGTTTATGTCCTTCTTCACTGCAATCATGCGCGGGAACTGACGCAAGACGTTCGCGCCGCCTGCGCGAGGCTGGTCGATGCGGGCATCCCGATGCTTTCGCAAAGCGTTTTGCTGCGCGGCGTCAACGACAACGCCGAAACCCTGAGCGCTTTGATGCGGAATCTGGTGGAATGCAGGATCAAGCCTTATTACCTGCATCATCTTGATCTTGCGCGCGGCACGGGGCATTTTCGCGTGGGCATCGATCGCGGACAAAATCTGATGCGCGAATTGCGCAGCCGCTTGTCAGGGCTGTGCCAGCCGACCTATACGTTCGACATTCCCGGCGGCTATGGCAAGGTTCCGATAGGTTCCGTTTACGCGCAGGCGCGTTCCGACGGCTGGAATATCGAAGATCATCGCGGCGTCATACATGCCTACGATGCAGCTGGGGAAGAAAAGTGAAGCCCAGACGTCCCGCCCCTCCGCGCAAACGACCTTCGCGCCCCGACACGCGCAAGAATCCGAAGCGTTTTCTTTGGCTTGCCCGAACGGCGGTTTTTCTCAGCCTCGCCGCTCTCCTCGGCCTTCTCGCCTATGGCGAAATGCGCACGTCGGTGGCTCAGGCGGCTTTGCTCTCGTGGTACGACCGGCATATTGCTTTTGCGATGGAACAGGACGCCACGCCGCATATGCGTTTTCCCAAATACGGCCCTTATAATCAAAGATTGGGCTACAGCTATCTGCCTTACTATATCAAAGCGCTGCAGGCCGACGATTTCACAGTAGCGGCGCAGATGCGCGCGTCGAACGCTTATGCCAAACTGCTGAATTTCGGAATCTACCCCATCTATCGTCCCAAAACGGTCGCGGGTCTGACGCTTTACGACAGCGAGGGAGAAAAAATATACGCGGCTTCCTATCCTAACCACGTCTTCGACTCTTTCGAGCAAATTCCGCCGCTTCTGACGCGCACGCTGCTTTACATCGAAAACCGCGAATTGTTGGAAGGCGGTTTCGCGACGCGCAATCCGGTGGTCGAATGGAACCGCTTTTTCTATGCCGTTTTCGGCCAAGTCGCGCATTTGTTCGTCCATAGCTTCAATGCGGGGGGCGCCAGCACACTCGCGACCCAGACCGAAAAATTCCGTTTCTCGCCGCACGGCCAAACCGGCAGCGGTTTGGAAAAACTGCGCCAGATCGCCTCGGCCTCGCTGCGCGTCTATCTCGACGGCCCTGACACGCGCGCGGCGCGCAAGCAGATCGCGCTTGACTATCTGAACAGCACGCCTTTGTCGGCGCGTCCGGGCTTCGGCGAGATCAACAGCATCGGCGATGGCTTATGGGCGTGGTTTGGAATCGACTTGAACGACGCGATAACGGCTTTGAATTTGCCGGAGGATGATGGCGACGCCCTGCGCCGCAAAGCCGCGGTCTATCGCGCCGCGCTGGGGCTGGTTCTGGCGCAAAGACGTCCCAGCTATTACCTGCAAACAAACCGCGCCGCGCTTGACGAGTTGATCGACGCGACGTTGGACAGGCTGGCGCAAGCGGGCGTCATATCGCAAGCGCTGCGCGATTTCACCAAAGCCGCGACTCTTGACTTCCTGCCCGAAGCCCCGCCGCCGCCCGCGCCGCCCTATATCGAACAAAAGGCCGTCAACGCCTTGCGCGCGCATTTGCTCGATCTGCTGGGGATCAAGAATCTCTACGAACTCGACCGAATCGATCTTTCCGCCCACACCACACTTGACGGCGAGGCCGAGCGCAAACTGGTCGATTTCCTCAGACAAATGGACGACAAAGATTTCCTGCAGGCCGAAGGACTTTACGGCTTTCGCCTGTTGAAACCGGAAAACGATCTTTCCAAAATCAAATGGAGCGTCGTGCTTTACGAACGCGCCGCGGGCAGCGACAAAATCCGCCTGCAAGCCGACACGATCGATGGGCCGTTCGACATGAACGACGGCATGAAGCTCGATCTCGGCTCGACCGCCAAATTGCGTACGCTCGTCACCTATCTGGAAATTATCTCCGAATTGCACCGCCGCTATGCCGGATTAGACGCCGACGATCTTCAGGATATGACCGAGGATGCGCCCGACGCCTTGACCAAATGGGCGATTGCATGGCTGGCGCAAAATCCCGACGCCGATACGGAGGCAATGCTGAAAGCCTCGCTGGAACGCAGATATTCCGCCAATCCAAACGAGGTTTTCTTTACCGGCAGTGGCGACCATATTTTCCATAATTTTGAGCATGAAGAAGATCACGAGATCATGGATATGCATGAAGCTTTCCGCCGCTCGGTCAATCTGGTTTTCGTGCGCGTGATGCGCGACATCGTCAATTACACAATCGCGCAAGGCCCGCAGACGAAGGCGGAGTTGCTCGGTGGCGACGATGAGGAAGCGCCGGTGCGTAGAGCCTATCTCGAACGCTTCGCCGATCAGGAAGGGGCGACTTTTCTGAACCGTTACATAAAGGACTACGCCGACCTGACGCCGCAAGCGCGTTTGGAAAAACTCGCGGCGCACGCGCACAAAGGCGCCGTTGCGCGCGCGGTCTTATTCCGCACACTTTATCCCGACGCGGGTTTTGAAACCTACGCCGCTTTCATGCAAACGCACGCGCTGCGCGAGCCCGTCTCCGCCGCGCGGCTGGCCAAACTCTATCGCGATTACGCCGTAGATCGTTTTTCCCTGTCCGACCGCGCTTATCTGACGGGCGTCAACCCGATGGAGTTATGGCTGCTGGCCTATTGGCAAGAACATCCGCAGGCTTCGCGCCGCGCATTGCTTGACGTCAGCCGCCCCGTGCGCATCGAAAGCTATGCGTGGCTGTTCAAGGCCAGCAAGAAACGCGCGCAGGACACGCGCATCCGCATCATGCTGGAAGAAGACGCCTTCGCGCATATTCAGAAACGCTGGGCGCGCCTCGGCTATCCCTTCGCGCATCTGGTGCCTAGCTACGCCACGGCGATCGGCAGCTCTGCCGACCGTCCGGGCGCGTTGGCCGAACTGGTTGGCATCATCCTCGCGGGCGGGCGCAAACTGCCGGTCGAACGTTTTGAATCGCTTACCTTTGGCCAAGGCACGCCGTATCAAACAGAGCTGAAACATAATCCGGGCTCGCAGCCCCAGCAGGTTCTATCCCCCGCGATCGCCCACATCGTCAAAGAAATGATGAGCGAAGTCGTCGACAACGGAACAGCCCGCCGCGCGCGCGGCGCTTACCGCGACGCCGACGGAAACCCGATTCCGGTGGGCGGCAAAACAGGAACCGGCGACCAGCGTTATGACGAATTCGGAGCCGGCGGGCATCTGCTTTCCTCTCGCGTCGTCAATCGCACCGGCACGTTCGTGTTTTACATCGGCGACCGTTTCTTCGGCACGATCACCGCGCATGTCGCGGGCGAGGACGCCGCGAACTACGCTTTCACCAGCGCCCTGTCGGCGCAAATGCTGCGCGATCTCGCCCCGATCTTTAATCCGCTTGTCAACGCCGCCCCAACGTCGGACAATCCGCCGCCCCCCACCGACTCCAGCCAGCCTTTGCCGCCATGAGAAAAATCGCGACTTCTAAACATCGTCATTCCGGCGAAAGCCGGGATCCAGCGGAGCGCGTCCGCGCGACATATAAGGCTAACGGCGATTCGGATGGAAACGCCGCTGAACTCATGTGCTCGCTATCGCTCGCGCTGGATTCCGGCATTCGCCGGAATGACGAAAATTGGACTTTGCAAGGAATCCTTCATTTAGCCGTTGTGATTCTCCTCGTCGCATTAACAGCAGCTTCACCCGCCTTTGCCGCCCCCAAAGAAAAAGACCTCGGCGCGTTCGACGCGTGGCGCGCTTACACATATAAAGAAGGCGGCCAGACCGTTTGCTATATGGTCACGACTAAAACCCTTAAATCCACAGGGCCGAAAAAGCGCGGCGCGCCCTATTTGATGATCACGCATCGTCCGGTCGAAGCCAGCACCGATGTCGTCAGCTATGGCGCGGGGACGATGCTGGATGAAAAACACGGCGTGCATTTGCGCGTCGGCAAGGATAGCTTCGATCTTTTTTCCGTGCGCGATACCGCATGGGCGCGCGACGCGCTGACCGATCATAAACTGGCGGCGGCGTTAAGGGCGGCGTCCACCGTTCAAATCTCCGGCGTTCCGGCCCAAGCGGGCAGCAATGCGGTCAGCGACGCGTTCGATCTGAAAGGAGCCTTGCCCGCCTATCGCGCGATTAATAAAGCCTGCGGCCTGCCGGATATCGAGTCCGCCCGTCCCGTCGCCAGAAGGAAAATCGTCAAAAAACAGAGAGTCAAGCCTCCGGTAGCCAAAAAACCCACAACGGCCAAATCCGCCGCCACGCATGCTGCCCCAAAAGCCGCATCCGGCAAAAAAAGGGTCGCCAAAAAGCAAACCCCAAAAAAGCTCAAACTTAAAAAGTCCGCCCCCCTCCATCCCCCAGCCCCCAAACCCGCTCCCCCCTCGCCGAAACAAGAGAATTGATGGATCACGACGCGGCATAAATAACGCTTTCCGTCCCGCCTTCACACCGCCACGCTATTTGTTTATCATAACAGCGTTATCACAACAGTTGCGAATGCTATAAATACCTGATAACTAGAGGCCTTTCCACGAGTGACCTCGTAGCTCAGCTGGTAGAGCATCTGACTTTTAATCAGGGGGTCGCGGGTTCAAATCCCGCCGAGGTCACCAAGGATTTCAATGAGTTGGCTCTGCCCCAAAGGATGGGGCAAGGGGTATGCGGATCATAGCGAGGCCTGTGGCAGGTGGCCACACAAAACGATGACTCGCAATCTGTAATTCTCAAAGTTTCTGAAGCCGTAGGCACGGCGCTGAATGAGCTTCCTGCATCTAAAGCTCAAGCCCCCTGCCCCGATCCCCTCGCTTTGGATAACAGTTTTATACCAAACCCCGATCATAATGCATTGATGATGTAGTTGAAGCCCGCGATGGAGCGGACGATGTCAGGGTTTTTGTCGATATAGAGAACGGCCTCGCAGAGCTTTTTCTCGACGAGGCGCATAGACTTGAGCGCGTA
>JARLJD010000185.1 GCA_031291395.1 Alphaproteobacteria bacterium
GATCTTCATCACGCTGGAGGACGAAACCGGCGTGGTCAATGTCGCGCTTTATTCGACCCTGTTCGATCTGTATCGCAAGCCGACCATGGCCTCGCGGCTGATGGCGGTGGAGGGTCGCGTCCAGAAAAGCTGGGCGGGCGTGGCGCATCTACTGGCGCGGCGGGTTTATGATCGCTCGGATGAACTCTTGCGGCTTTCGGAAACCGCCCACGGCGCGCCGGACCGCGCCCGCCACCCCCGCAACGCAAGGGTCATTCCCAAGTCGCGCGATTTTCATTGACGCAATCTTCATGCGCAAGAACCTTCAAATTTCCTCGCAATATTCTTAATGCCTGTGCGCGGCTTTACCGTCGGCGCCGCCAATCGGCGCCGGCCGTCAGCGTCACCGCGCTAAACCCTGCCGCCGCGTTTACGGAAGCGATGCTTCAAGGAAATCATCAGTTTCGTGATTTTCCAATTTGCTCCCGTTAGCTCCTTGTTTTGCTCCTGGAGCAGAGCGCATCTCTCGAGCGCCCAGCCCCTGATGTCTGATTCGACATAGCATTTCGCGCTCTCGACCGCCGTGGCAAGGAGCAAACGTCCAAATCGACCGCTTGCGAGATGCTCCCGGTTTTCCGGAAGCATCGTCCAGACGCGCGTCAAGAGCGCGTTGCCATCCTGAGGCGGATGATTGCCGTATTCGGCAAGGAACGCCCAGCCGCGACCGGGAAGCGCATGTAACGTAAAGCCGGCATTTTCAAAAATATAGCGCAGACCATTGAGGGAATAGCTGGCAATGTGACCGCGTTTATAAGGATCAAGATAGTTACGATCATACGTTTCAACAAAATTCGGTTGCGCCGAGTTGAAATACCAAAGGGCGCCGGGCTCGGAAACGGATGCTAGATCCAGGGCCAATTGCTTGAGGAGCGCAGGAGGCAGATGCTCGATCACCTCGATGCACGTTCCGCCATCGAAACGACCGGAGAGACTCGAAAGAAAACCGACGCAATATTGTTGA
>JARLJD010000186.1 GCA_031291395.1 Alphaproteobacteria bacterium
GACGTGACGATCACCAACGCGGGGGTGGCGACGGTGGGGAGGATACAGAATGTGGCGGTGGGATCACCGACGGGGGTGGCGGGGAGCGCGGTGGTGTTGGCGAACTCGCCGACAATGATCGGGACGGCCTCGGTGGCGAATATCGCGGCTTCGGGGTATGCGGCGACGACGCTGGAGGGCGATTACAGCTTGACCGGCGATCTGTCGGACGCCGCGATCAGCGCGGCTTCGGCGGTGCGGTTTACCGGCGCGACGGCGACGACGTTCGAGGGGATTGCGGCGGGGGTTTCGGGGCAGATTCTGTACCTGCACAACGCCTCGCCCACCGCGACGCTGACTCTGGCCGACCAAAGCGATTCGACCGACGGGACGGCGGGAAGCAAGATCATCACCGGCACGGGGGCGGATGTAACGTTGCCCGCGAACACGTCGATGTCGTTGCAGTACGACACGGCGGCGCAGCGCTGGCGCGTGACGGGGACAAGCAACGTCAGCGGCAGCACGGTCAGCGCAGGGACGCAGTACGAGATGGCGTATTACAGCGCGGCGAACGTGGTGAGCGGGGACAGCGGGATCGTGACGGATGCGAGCAATGATTTTCTAGTGACGGCAGGGAAGGTGGGGATCGGGATCACAGCGCCCGCGCAGATGCTCGACGTGAACGGCAATATCAACGTCCACACGATCGCGAGTGGTTATTATATCGCGAACAACGAAGTCCTGTTTCAGCCGGGGGGCGATACCAACAGCATTGCTGTCGGTCAGGGCGCGGCGGCGTCGCAAGCGGCAGGTTGGGAGGCAAACACAGCCGTGGGGTACCAAGCTCTAACCGCAAACACAGTCGGTTCGGGCAACACGGCTCAAGGCTTTCAAGCTCTTTACAGCAACGGGGGCAACAACAACACGGCAGTAGGGTACGGTGTGCTTCACTATAATTGGGGCGGCTCCAACAATACCGCTGTTGGTTCCGGAGCGCTTTATTTTAGCAATGCCTCACAAAGCAACAACAATACTGCCGTAGGCGCAGGAGCAGGCAGCTCTCTTAGCGGCGGCAATAACACGATCCTCGGCTATCAGGTAGCCTCATCCGTCTTGGGTTCAGGCTCAAACAACATCCTGATCGGCACGACACAGTACACAGACACGCAATCGCCGTCGGACTCTAACACGCTGAACATCGGCAATCTGATTTACGGGACGGGGTTGGGGACGACGAGCACGGCTCCGGCTGGGTATGTGGGGATTGGAACCGCGTCGCCAAATTTCACGCTGGACGTGAGCGGGAGCGCAAGGATCAACAAGCCGGGTTCGTCGGGCAATATATTAGAGCTTTGGGGAAACGGTGGTTGGCTTGTCAAGGTTCCGGCCTCGGGCAGTAACGTTGTTTTAGGGACTGGCCTCACATGGAATGGCATTACACATCCTTTCGTTTATAACGGCTCTGGTTCCAATTCAGCGCTTACAATCGGCGGTGGGTCTTCAACGACAGGCTCCTTCCTTGATCTGGAATCGACCGTGGGGGCAGTAAATCCCTCAAACGATTATATCGTTTTCGGCGTGAACAATGCCGCGACCGAAGCCATGCGGATCGTCCACAGCGGTGCTGTCGGCATCGGTACCACATCTCCCAATTCCCTGCTGCAGGTTTACAACGGCGAAGTGCAGGTTGGCTCCAGCGGGAACACTTGCACCTCGGCTAATGCGGGGGCGATCCGGTATGCGGGGGGGACGGTTTATGTTTGCGATAGTACGTTGAATTGGGATGTGTTGGGGGGGGCTGGGGGGGGCGCGTTGCCCTCGTTGGCTAATGGAGACATCTGGGTTGGCAACGTCTCCAACGTTCCAACGCCCGTGGCGCTGTCCCAAGACGTGACGATCACCAACGCGGGGGTGGCGACGGTGGGGAGGATACAGAATGTGGCGGTGGGATCGCCGACGGGGGTGGCGGGCAGCGCGGTGGTGCTGGCGAATTCGCCGACGCTGACGGGAACGGCCTCGGTCGCCAATATCGCGGCTTCGGGGTATGCGGCGACGACGCTGGAGAGCGATTACAGCTTGACCGGCGATCTGTCTGACGCCGCGATCAGCGCGGCCTCGGCGGTGCGGTTTACCGGCGCGACGGCGACGACGTTCGAGGGGATTGCGGCGGGGGTTTCGGGGCAGATTTTGTATCTGCATAACGCCTCGCCCACCGCAACGCTGACTCTGGCCGACCAAAGCGATTCGACCGACGGGACGGCGGGAAGCAAGATCATCACCGGCACGGGCGCCGACATAACCCTGCCCGCGAACACGTCGATGTCGTTGCAGTACGACACCACAGCGCAGCGCTGGCGCGTGACGGGAACAAGCAACGTCAGCGGCAGCACGGTGAGCGCCGGGACGCAATACGAGATGGCGTATTACAGCGCGGCGAACGTGGTGAGCGGGGACAGCGGGATTGTGACCGATGCGAGCAATGATTTGCTGGTGACGGGTGGGAAGGTGGGGATCGGGACGACGGGGCCGGCTGCAAAGCTCGACGTCTATGGCGCGATTGATCTGAATGGTGTGAACGGGATTTCGCAGCCTGCGGGGGATACGACGGGCATCGCGGTTGGGAATGGGGCGCTGGGCTCGCAGACGGCTACCGGTTTGCACAATGTGGCCGTCGGGTATCAGGCGCTTAATCATGATAATGCGGATGATAATACAGCTCTTGGCTATCAGGCTCTTTACAGTTTGTCCGTCGGACATCACGACACGGCCATAGGGTCAGGTTCGGATTATTACGACACAAGTGGAACTTTTAACACGGCGATAGGATTTGGAGCTCTCTATCTTAACGTGGGCGGCGGTGATAATACGATAGTGGGGGCTTTTGCTGGCGGCGGCAGTGGCAGCTGGTTGGGGGGCAGTAACAACACGGCTGTTGGGGTCTCCGCGCTTAACCAAATTCAGGGTAATGCGAGCAACAACACTTCTCTGGGTGCAGGAGCTGGTTCCGCCATTACGATTGGCAACAGCAATATCGCGATCGGTCCCAACGTCGCCAACACAATCCTTTCCACCGGCTCCAACAACATCCTGATCGGCACGACGCAGTACACAGACACGCAATCGCCGTCGGACTCCAATACGCTTAACATCGGCAATCTGATTTACGGCACGGGGTTGGGGACGACGAGCACGGCTCCGGTTGGGAATGTGGGGATCGGGACGGCGTCGCCGAATTTCACGCTGGACGTGAGCGGAACCGCAAGGATCAATACGCCGGGTTCGTCGGGCAATGTATTAGAGCTTTGGGGGAATGGGGGTTGGATTGTTCAGGTTCCGGCCTCGGGCAGTAACGTTGTTTTAGGGACTGGCCTCACATGGAATGGCATTACACATCCCGTCGTTTATAACGGCTCTGGTTTCGGGAACCCCAATTCAGCGCTTACAATCGCCGGTGGGTCTTCAACGACAGGCTCCTTTCTCGACCTAGAGGCGACATGGGGGGCAGCAAGCCCCTCAGACGATTATATCGTTTTCGGCGTGAACAATAGGGCGACCGAAGCCATGCGGATCGTCCACAGCGGTGCTGTCGGCATCGGCACCGCCTCGCCCAACTCTCTGCTGCAGGTTTACAACGGCGAAGTGCAGGTTGGATCCAGCGGGAATACTTGTACTTCGGCTAATGCGGGGGCGATACGGTATGCGGGAGGGTCGGTTTATGTTTGTGATAGTACGTTGAATTGGGATGTGTTGGGGGGCGCAGGCGGGGGCGCGTTGCCTGCGCTGGCTAATGGAGACATCTGGGTTGGCAACGCCTCTAACGCCCCAACGCCCGTGGCGTTGTCTCAGGACGTGACGATCACCAACGCGGGGGTGGCGACGGTGGGGAGGATACAGAATGTGGCGGTGGGGTCGCCGACGGGGGTGGCGGGGAGCGCGGTGGTGTTGGCGAACTCGCCGACGATGATCGGGACGGCCTCGGTGGCGAATATCGCGGCTTCGGGGTATGCGGCGACGACGTTGGAGGGCGATTACGCCTCGACGGGGGATTTGGACGATGTCGCGATCAGCGCGGCCTCGGCGGTGCGATTTACCGGCGCGACGGCGACGACGTTCGAGGGGATTGCGGCGGGGGTTTCGGGGCAGATTTTGTACCTGCACAACGCCTCGCCCACCGCGACGCTGACTCTGGCCGACCAAAGCGATTCGACCGACGGGACGGCGGGCAGCAAGATCATCACCGGAACGGGAGCGGATGTAACGTTGCCCGCGAACACGTCGATGTCGTTGCAGTACGACGCAGCGGCCCAGCGCTGGCGCGTGACGGGGACGAGCAATGTGAGCGGCAGCACGGTCAGCGCCGGGACGCAGTACGAGATGGCGTATTACAGCGCGGCGAACAGAATCAGCGGGGACAGCGGGATTGTGACGGATGCGGGGGGGGATTTGCTGGTGACGGGGGGGAAGGTGGGGATCGGGACGACGTCGCCTGCCAATAAACTCGATATTATTGATCCGACAAATCAGGTCGTGGTGGAACTTGTGTCTAAGGCGCAATTTAAACAGCCAATCATAAAGTTAGTGGGTTATCCCCAAGGCATAGGAGACAAGGTTGGGCAGCTTTCCTGGGTTTGGGATGGAAATACGGTCGCGGACATATCTTCGGTTCGAGATGCCAATAATACAACTGATGCGCAGTCAGATTTGGTTTTCAGCACGTCTGGAACTGAGAGACTGAGAATAGATTTAGTGGGGAACATCGGGATTGGGACGACGTCGCCGGTGCAGGCGTTGGATGTGAATGGGAATGTGAATGTTGAGTATAAATCAACAAGCAGCGGGTATTATTTGTCCGGCGCACAGGCTTTGTTTTTCCCCAACAATGACAACACCAGCATCGCAATAGGAAACGGCGCGGCAGGCACAACGGCTGCAAGTCCTACGGGCACGAGCCAAAATACTGCCGTTGGTTATAAGGCTTTGGGAGGCGGCGGGTACAATACGGCTGTCGGGTATCAGTCTTTGGCGTCTGACGTAAGTTATTACAACACAGCAGTTGGCAATGGCGCGTTGCAGAACTGCGCATGGTGTGAGGACAATACAGTTTTAGGTACCTATGCTGGATATTCGATAGCATCAGGGGCAACAGTTTATTCCAATACAATCATTGGTGCGTGGTCGTTGCACGGCTCTTCTGAGAACATAAACGGTTCAGGTAATACGGTTGTAGGTGCCGGTATCGGCGGCGTTCTTACTTCTGGAGGGTATAACACAATTATGGGGGCTGGCGTTGCCAGCACGACGCTTTCCACCGGCTCCAACAACATCCTAATCGGCACGACGCAGTACACAGACACGCAATCGCCGTCGGACTCTAACACGCTCAACATCGGCAACCTGATTTACGGCACGGGGTTGGGGACGACGAGTACGGCCCCGGCGGGGTATGTGGGGATCGGGACGACGGCACCAAGTGCAACGCTGGATGTTCAGAGCGCACCGGCGGGTACAGGTTATGCGGTAAATGTTCTTGGTAACAATGAGGTAAACGGACTATTTGCATCTGCGGCGAACGCTAATGCGATTACCGGCACGAGCTATGGCGGGGGCAAGGACATATATGGCACTGGCGCATATGCAACCGCCGGATGGTTCGAACAGGTAGGATTTAATTATTACAATTATTCAACCCCTGTTTTAGTAGCCTACAGAAATAACGGCGGCAATTATAATACAGGCGCGGTATTGCATGTCGAGGACAACACAGCGTCTCCCGCCAACCTTCTCGAAGTCGTTAAACAGTCCAATTACGATTTTGTCATAAATAATTCAGGCAGCGTCGGGATCGGGACTACGAGTCCTGCGGATACGTTGGACGTGACGGGAACCGGCATTCATATAGCCAGCGGCACGCCGGGGGCGACTACTTATGATTTGTACAACAGCGGTGGCACGCTTTACTGGAACGGGAATGCGTTGCTGACCAGCGGGGGGTCAGGCGTGATCTCCGGGGCGGGGACGGTTAATTATGTGGCGCGGTGGACGCCGAACGGGGTGACGCTGGGGACGGGGACGCTTTATGATAATGGGACGCAGGTCGGGATCGGGACGACGACGCCCGCGGAACTGTTGACCGTGGCAAAGGCGGACAGCGGGGTTTATGCGGCGTCTTCGACCTCGGCCTATGCGCCGTGGACCAGCGGGGCGAGCGCGGTGGTGCAGGCGTATAATACCTCGGCGACCGATGGCGGCGCGGCTTACGACGCGTTCAAGGTGACCAATGCGGCAGGGGATGCGCAGCAGGCTTATATTGGGGCGGTCTCGACAACCGGCAGCGGGGTTTACAGTCCGGCTCTGACGTTTGGGGCGCAGAGTGGGGCGGGGGCGTATAATGAGTATATGCGGATTACGGGGGATGGGAATGTGGGGATCGGGACGACGTTGCCAAGTACAAGTCTTGAGGTAGATGGTGTCACGAATCAAACTGCTTTAACCGTCGCGGCAACCGCGAACCATCCGGCCTCAATTTACGCTATAACTGCAAACGGCTCGGGCCCGACCACGGGCGGTATTTACGGCAGTTCCGAAAATGGCACTGGCATCGAAGGAGTTGCTTGGCTAAATAACCAATACGCAATTTATGGGCATTCTGGCAGAGGTGGCGCTGGCTACTTTGCGCAAACCGGTTCAATTTATCAAACATATACATCGCCAGTTCTTTATGCATACAGAGATAACGGCACGGTTGGTGGTAATGACCAAACAGGCGCGATTTTAAGAGTCGAAGAGAATGACACCTCCTCCGGCAACCTGCTGGAAGTGGTTAAACAATCTAATTACAAATTTGTCATAAATAACTCCGGCAACGTCGGAATCGGGACGGCAAGCCCTGTTTCCTCTCTGCAGGTGGCGACGGGCGGGTTGCTTTCGGTGACGGGGGCTTATGGGGCTGGCGACACTTTGCCCGCAGGACTGACCGGTGCGGGGACGCGTATGTTTTTCTATCCTAACAAGGGAGCTTTCAGAGCGGGGACTGTTTTGGGCAGCGAATGGGACGACGCCAATATTGGCGCTTACAGCGTGGCAATGGGGTATCATACGGTCGCTTCTGGCGATTATTCTCTAGCGGCGGGGATGAGTTCTGCTTCTGGCGCATTTTCAACGTCGATGGGGTGGAATACTTCCGCTTTTGGCTCGACTTCCACGGCGATGGGGGGGGATACGGACGCCGCTGGCGTTAGTTCCGTTTCGATGGGGTTTGCCACCTATGCTGGTGGCGATTACAGCACGGCGATGGGGTATTGGACAAGCGCCGGAGCCTACGAAGATATTGCGTTAGGCCAATATAATGTAGGAGGTGGGAACGAGACTACATGGGTTGCGACCGATCCCGTATTCGAAATCGGCATCGGCACATCCTCAACCGCCACGGCTAACGCAGTTACGGTGCTTAAGAATGGGAATGTGGGGATTGGGACGGCAAACCCGTTTGCCTCGCTACAGATATTAGGCGGCAGCGGAACGACATATACGCTTGATGTCTCAAACAACTATTCCGGAGGAAACGCGCCCATCGCCATTAAAGGCGCTGTTGGCGGTACCGGCGGTGTTGGGGTGGCTGGATACACCTCAGGAAGCAATGGTGTCGGCGTATATGGACAGAGCAGCCAAAGTGACGGTATCGCTATTAGCGGAAATAACGCCGCTTCCACTGGCTATGGAGGATATTTTTCAGGTGGAGCGACCGCCCTTTATGCAGGCGGTGCGACTTACGCCGGTGTATTCATGGGCGGCAACGTCGGGATTGGAACGACGGCACCAAGCGCGCCTTTGGAGGTAGTTGATAACCAAGCGGCGGGAACTTCTATTAATGTGGTCAATAATAACAGCGGAGCCTATTCTTACGCAGGCTTTGAAGCCGCTTCAGGCACAGCAACGACGTCATTAGTGCAAATGAGCAGTAATTACGGCAGTTATGGCGCAATTCAGATGTGGGGTGGACAGCATGATTTTTATATTTATCAGGATGGAACATTTACGGCGTACTTTAGTGGCACAACGTACGGCCTTTCACTTGGAACCTACGCTAGAGATTCGAAGGTACCGCCCACCAACGGGTTGATTGTAAGCGGCAACGTCGGCATCGGCACCACCGCCCCCTCCCAACCCCTAACCGTCTCCGGCAATATCGACGTTATGGGGGGCAACAGCGGGTATTTGACGGAGATTGCGAACGATACGGCGACGGGGACGGGGCTTTATCTGTTGGCTAAGCTGAACAGCTCTGGCGCGGCGGTGATTGCGGGGGCGGGGGACAGCGACGGGGTGGTGGGCGTTGTGATGGGCGGCAACGGCACGACCGGCAATGCGCAGATTGCGGTGGGCGGGCAGGCGGTTTGCACGTTCGACGCTTCGGGCGTGACGGCGGCGGGGGATTTCGTCACGATCAGCAGCACGACCGCCGGCGATTGCCACGACAGCGGCAGCCAGACGCGCAGCGGCCTTAGCAGCCAGACAATCGGTCAGGTGCTAAGCACGACCGCGGTCAGCGGCAGCAATTACCCGATCACGGTGGCGCTGAACGGTTCGGGCGGCGGCGTTCCGGCTGGCACGACGGGACAGGTGCAGTTCAACAGCGGCAGCAGCACGTTCGCGGCCGACAGCCACATGACGTGGGACAACACGAACAAGATTCTGACGATCGGCACGGGCGCGGCTGTGCCGGTGGCGACGACCGGAGCGATGGCCAGTTTCGTGGTGAATGTGATTCCTCAAGCGACGGTGTCCTATGGCGTTTTGGGCAGCGCAAACACCGGCGCGACGGTGGGCGCGGCGACGGCGGGACAGGTGGCCTATTACTCGGGCGCCAATGCGATTTCGGGCACGGCGGCGCTGACGATCTCGGGCAGTTATGTGGGGGTGGGGACGGCGGCGGCGGGACAGGCTTTGACCGTCGGCGGCAATGTCGATGTGATCGGCAACGCCGTTTTGACCGAAATCGCGAATGCGCCTTCCGGCACGGCGGCGAACGAGCTGGCGAAGCTGACCTCGGGTCAAGCCGCGACGACGGCGATCACGGACACGGACGGGGTTGTGGGCATCGTGGTCGGCGGGGCTGGGACGTCGGGGAATGCGCAGATCGCGGTGGCGGGGCAGGCGGCTTGTTTGTTTGAAAACGCGGCGGTGGCGGGGGATTTCGTGACGATCGGCGCCACGACGGCGGGGCAGTGCCATGACGCGGGGGCGACTCGTCCGGCCAGCGGCGGCGAGACGGTGGGGCGTGTGCTGGCGTCGGGGCCTGCGGGGTCGGCTTATGCGGTGGCGATAGCGATCGCGCCCAGCAGCGGCAACAGCGGCAACACGGCGGCGGCGTTCAGTTTTACGAACCAGACGGGGGTGAGCATGAGCAGCGCGATTTCCTCGAACGCTGTGACGCTCTCGGGATTCAGCGGCACACTGACGGCGACGTGCGGAACAGGCTGTACGGCGATTGCGCGTAACGGCACATGGGGCGGCACAACGGTTTCGGGCTTTCAGTCGGGGGATACGATCGCGATCCGGCAAACTTCATCCGCCAGCGCGAACACAGGCACCAATGCCACGGTGACGGTCGGAACGACGGTCTCCGGCACATGGACGGTGACGACGAACAACAACACGGCCAGCGCGTTCAGCTTTACGAACCAAACGGGCGTCAGCGGCAGCATCCCCGTTATCAGCAACGCGGTGGTGGTAAGCGGCTTCTCCGGAACCTTGACGGCGACGTGCAACGCGGGCTGCACAAACATAGCGCACAACGGCGTGTGGAGCGGCACGATAGCGACGGGCGTCGCGGCGAACGACACGATCGCTATCCAGCAAATCTCATCTACGACCACCGGCGGCACTGCGACGGCCTCGGTCACGGTCGGCAGCACGGTATCCGGCACATGGACGGTGACGACAGGGGCTGACGCGTGCCCCGCCGTCAGCACGCCGGGCACCGTTTGCGGCAGCGGCCTTGTTTACGCCGGAGTTTCGCCGGATACAGGGGCGAAAATGTACACGACGCCGTGCGACGCCAATGCCTACTGGAACGGATCCAGCTGTACGGCCTGTGCGTCGGGCGTCTGGACGGGATCCGGAACATCGTGCAGCACGACGATCAATGGCGTGTCCGTCGGAGCCGGCCCCGGAATGACATGGAATAATGGCACCGGCAATTGGATACTTGAGGGTGTTACATCCTCGCTGACAGGTAAAGCGAACACAGCGTTTTTGGTGGCTTCTACAGACATGGGGTATCCCTATAAGGCCGCCGATTATTGCGCAAGCCTGTCTTCCGTCTATGGATACAGCGACTGGTATTTGCCAAGCGCAAGTGAACTGAATGTTCTGTATAGCTACAAAGGGGCTATAGGAAACTTCAATACGGGCGGTTCGTACTACTGGTCGTCCACGGAGTACGATAGTTACAACGCGTGGTACCAGCAGTTCAGTGGCGGCAACCAGGGCTACTACGGCAAGAACGATTCGTATCTTGTTCGTTGTGTTCGGAGATGAATCATTCAAATATTCAATTATTTTCTTTCTTTCTGAACCCGCGAAGCGGGTCGAAGAAAATTTTTTGAGGGAAAATGGCGCAATATAAACATCTTCCGATTTACAAAGGCACCTATGATCTGTTAATGCGGATTACGGTAGTGACGAAGGATTTCCCTCGTGAACATAAATACACTTTGGGGCAGAAGCTGCGGGATGAGGTTTTGGATTTGATCCTTTTCATCTACCGCGCAAACAGCGCCACGGATCGCACGGCGCACATCACGGCAATCATCGAACGCATACAATTGGTTGAAGTTATGCTTCGTTTGGCGCATGATCTGCGCGTGATCTCGCGCGGTCATTACGCGGGGCTTGCAGAAATGACAGACAGCCTTGCGCGGCAAGCGCAAGGTTGGCTCAAGAGTTCGGGGAGGAGATAGCCTGAACAGGCATGAGCCACGGCTCGGCTTGGCGCGCATATTCATCTCGGATAGCGGCGGTGTTCTGTAACGTAATATTCCATTCAGAAAGGTGTACGGCCCGTGCCGGAAAACCGTCGCCCGTCTTCAAGGAAGCAAAGCGCTTCCGACAAGACCGGCAGCGTTACCTGAAGTCAAAGGATATGATTTGCAGACCACCAAAGGAGAGGCGAAGGAGTCGCTGAAGTCATCTCCGGTGATAAGCTTCGCCGGGGATGTTCATAAGATCGCTATCGAAACGTCAGTTGCGGTTCGTACTACTGGTCGTCCACGGAGAACAATAGTAACAACGCGTGGAACCAGCAGTTCAGTGGCGGCAACCAGAACAACAACAACAAGAACAATTCGTATCTTGTTCGTTGTGTTCGGAGTTGGATTCTCTTCCCCGATGCTAAGCTTGCCGTAAGAAGATGTCACAGAAGCTTCCACGCCCAGACGCTGAATTAACCCTTGAATCGGTGTTCGACGCTTATTTTGATTGCCGTCGTCATAAGAGGAACACGCTTTACCAGCTTGCGTTTGAGGCCGATCTGGAACGGAATCTTCTGGCGCTTTGGCGCGACTTGCGCGACGGAACTTACCAGATAGGCCGCAGCATCGCCTTCGTGGTTCAGCACCCCAAAACGCGCGAAGTCTGGGCTGCCAGTTTCCGTGACCGCATCGTTCATCACCTGATTTACAACGCAATCCGCCACCGTTTTTACGCGGGGTTTATCCGGGACAGCTATGCCTGCATTCCGGGACGCGGAACGCATGACGGATGCTGCCGCATTTCCGGCTTTGCGCGGTCGGTCACGCGCAACTGGACGCGTCAGGCCTTTGTGTTGAAGGCGGATGTCGCCAGCTTTTTCACCAGCATCAACCGCCATGTTGTCTTGATGCAAGTTGAAGTGAGGGTGCATGAGGAATGGCTGCGCCGGTTAATTCGGCAAGTCGTTCTTCACGATCCCCGCGAAGGCGCGATTTTGCGGTCGTCGCAAGCGCTGTTCGCCAAGGTGCCGAGGCACAAGAGCCTTTGGCACGCTCCGGAGGGATTCGGTTTGCCTATTGGCAATCTTACGAGCCAGTTCTTTGCCAACGTTCACCTTGATGCCCTTGACCAGTTCGCCAAGCATGACTTGCATGCGCATTACTATGGACGTTATGTGGACGACATCCTGATGTTTGACGAAAGCCCCGATGTGCTTAATGAACGTTATGCAAAGATGGAGAGGTTTTTGTTGGATCGGTTAGGGCTGCACCTGCATCCCAACAAAAAGAAACTGCACCCTGTCGCGCAAGGCATCGACTTTGTGGGCTTCATTATCAAGCCCGGGCGAACCTATCTGCGCAATGCTTCGCTGGCTCGTTGCAAGCAAAAGATACGGGCGTGGGAGCGCGAGGGATCATCCGTCGATCCGCAAAGGTTGGAAAAATTAGGCCAGTCAATCACCAGCTATCTCGGCATGTTGCGTCAAGTGAACGGCTTTCGCGCAAGGCAACACCTGTGCCAGAACTTTCGCAGCCTGTTCATTTATGCCGATGCGGAATGCACGAAATTGGTGGTGCCTTGAAGGAATTGGGGGCTGCTTTTCAGATGGGAAGGGGAAAGACGCGGGGTTCCACCCCCGCGCCCTTCTTCTCGTTTTCCGTTCTCGTTG
Source organism: Alphaproteobacteria bacterium (assembly GCA_031291395.1). Lineage (GTDB taxonomy): Bacteria > Pseudomonadota > Alphaproteobacteria > UBA9219 > UBA9219 > CAIXLI01. The sequence continues at coordinate 12,620 of JARLJD010000186.1, forward strand.
GCTCTTTCCTGTAATACGCCGCCAACCTCTGTCTCGCCTGCGGCAAATCTCCGTCGCGCGGAATCAATAGGCGCGAATGCGGGTTGGCGAAGACGTGGCGCGACAGGAAATGTCCGGTCATTTCCAGACCTTGAAAAATATCCGAAGCAGGCCATTCGCCGCCGCCCAGAAGAAAGGCGGGCAGGAGGAATAATTTGTCGTGGTAAGGTTTTCCGGCGTCAAGCGATACCGCGCGGCCTGTGCGCGGGCTGATATAGGCCAGATTTTCCGTATCGCCGCTGGCGGCGCAGCGGGTCAGGTCGAGGCCGTAACCCAAAGCCTGCAGCAAGCTTATCTCCCATTTAACGTAAACGGGCGCCCATAAATCGGCGTCCTGCAACGCCAACAGCGAGGCCAGCCCCGCATAAACCCCCGGCATCGGCTGGCGTTCGGGCAGACTGGCCTCTGTCACGGCGCAGGCGCTGGCGATGATCGAGAGAACCTCCGGCGCATCTAGCCACACAGCGGCTTGCGCCGCCGTCAGATCGAGCGCAAAAGTGCCGAGCTGATCGATCAACCGCGCGCGCCATTGCGCCTGCACGCGATTGCCCGGCTGCAATGTCGGCCGCGCCGTCCGTCCCTGCCCGCCGTGAACCAGCCCCGCATGCCGCCCATGCGCCGCCGTCAGCAACGTCACCACCGCGGCATTCTCGCCATGGGGGCGGGCGGAGAGAACAATGCCTTCGTCGATCCATTCCATGAGGGGAGGGTAGCAAAGATGGGTAAATGAGGCTAATCATTTACTGCTCTACGCCACGATTCGCCATTCCGGCTTTCGCCGGAATGACGACGTTTCTTTAATCTACTGATTTTTCATGCCCCCCCTCATCCACTACACCTCGATCAAGCCCCCCACTGGCCAAGAACGCGAAGTCTTTGGCTTGCAAGTCGCGATTGCCGATTGGCTCAAAGCCTATTTCCGTTATGCGCGCGTCGAAAAATTTTTGTTTCTGATCGGAACGAAAGAAGAATGGCAAGAGGTGCAGGAACTCGCCGCGCAAGCGGGCGTCGATCCCGCGCGGTTGGTCGCCCTCGACCGCCGTTTTCCCGAACAGAATTTCTCGCACGTCTCGACTGTTTTTCGCGCAGAGCCGGATACGCGCAACCTGTTATGGCAACGTCAACTCACCGGAAATTTCAATTTCTGCGGCCTCGCCCATGCGATCAGCGGCGTAGAGGCGGGCGAGGTTTTGCAGGATTATTGCCTTGCGCCCTCGCACGCCACGGATGCGATCATCTGTCCCTCGCATGCGGTGAAATCAGCCATTCACGCTTTCTGGGATTCTTATGGCGATTATCTGCACAAACGTTTCGGCGCGACCTATCGCTGTCCCGTCCAATTGCCGGTCATCCCGCTGGGCATCGACACCGAAAAATTCGCCGCCAAAACCACGCCCGACAAACGCGCGGCGCAACGCGAAAAACTGGGCGTTGGCGAAAACGATATCATCGTTTTGTGGGTCGGAAGATTAAGCGCGGCGATCAAAGCGCATCCGCTGGCAATGTTTCAGGCGGTCGAAAAAGCGGCAATTCAAACCGGCGCGCGTGTGCATTTTGTCATGCTTGGCTATTTCGTGCCGCAGGAGGCCGAGGCGCAATTCAAAAAACTCGCCGCCGATGTGTGCGTTAAGGCCAGTGTGACGTTCATCGCCGCCAACGACCCGCGTTTCCCTGACGGCCTGTGGGCGGCGGGCGATATTTTTCTGTCTTTGACCGACAATATGCAGGAAAGCTTCGGCCTTACGCCGATCGAAGCGATGGCCGCCGGTCTGCCGCGCGTCGTTAGCGATTGGGACGGATACCGTGACAGCGTGAAAGACGGCGAAGACGGTTTCCTGATCCGCACGACGCAGCCGCCCGCCGGAAACGGTTTCGATCTGACGGCGCAAGTGCTGAGCGGGCGCGAGGTTTATGGCGGCTTTCTCGCCAAAGCCGCGTTGACGGTCGCCGTGGATGCAGAAATGGCGGCGGAGCGTCTGGCGCAATTGATCGTTGATAAAAATTTGCGCCACGCCATGGCGGAAAAAGCGCGCGCGCGGGTGAAAGCCGTTTATGACTGGCGGCACATCATTACGGCCTATGAAAATTTGTGGGAGGCTTTGGAGGAGCAAAGACACCGGAATCCCCTCCCCCTTGAGGGGAGGGTTAGGGAGGGGGGTGGACCTCAAAAGACGCCGTTTAGCGATTATGAACAATCTTGCCACGAAGCAGGAAAAAATCCTAACGACATCTCCCAGTCGCCCCCCCCCCTTCCTAACCCTCCCCTCAAGGGGGAGGGGACATACCGCTCCGCCCTTCCGCAGCTTCCCGATCCCTACACAATGTATGAATCCTATCCGACAACGCGCCTCAACAAGATGGATCGCCTGTCCCTATCCGCCTCAATCGAACAAATCAAAACCCTGTGGCAACACGATATCAACACCTATGCCAGCGACGTTCTGATCGCGCCACAGGATATCACGGCGCTTCTAGCTTTCTTTGGCGAGAACACAGACGCGACGATAGAATCCGCCTTCGCCCGTTTCCCCAAGCTGGAGAAGCCGCGCCTGTGGCGGACGCTGGCGTGGTTGTTGAAACTTGGCATCGTGAAAAATTCATCTTGCCAACCCGATTCGCGGCGTTAAAGTTAACAAGAAGCAAAAACACTCAGGAGAATCCCCATGGGCGCAGCCACCAAAGCCGTTACCGACGAAACATTCCAAGCCGATGTTTTGAACGCCGATCATCCCGTCGTGGTCGATTTCTGGGCGGAATGGTGCGGGCCGTGCAAAATGATCGGGCCGGTTCTTGAAGAAATCGCCGCGGAACTTCAGGGACAGGTGACGATCGCCAAAGTCAATGTCGACGACAATCCCTTTGTGCCAAGCCAATACGGCATCCGCAGCATCCCGACCTTGATGCTGTTCAAAAACGGCCAAGTCGTGGCAACAAAAACGGGGGCCTTGCCAAAAGCCGCGTTGCAGACGTGGATCAAGGAAAACGCGTGATTCATAGTGAGAATCTATTCACGATCGCATTGTTTACCGAAGCAGTGCAGCAAAAGTCGCAGTGTTCCCCTCCCCTTGAGGGAGGGGTTAGGGGTGGGGTATATAAAGGCAAGGACAAGCAAGAATTATAATCTCCTATTATTCTTGTGATAAATGTTGAGTTTTATACACCCCACCCCTAACCCCTCCCTCAAGGGGAGGGGAACTCTGCCGTGCTTTTTGAATCGATTGTTCCAAAGCAAAGGATCATGAACAGGTTCTAAGCCGGTTCTTTTGATACGATCAAGGATGCTCTAGCCCACGCCAACAATCATACCCTGCGCTTGAGGAGCCTAGCAAAGAGGATGGCTCGTTGCCCCATGATTCTTATCCTGACCCAAACCTTTGCCCCAACTCTGGGCGGCATGGAGGCCTACCTGACCGGCCTCGCCGACCAACTGGCATCTTCAGGACGCGAAACGATTGTCTTTGCCGATCGCGCTCATAAACCTTTCACGCCGCAAACACCCTATACCCTCAAACGCTTCCGCGGTTGGCGCCCCCTGCGCCGTTGGAGCAAACGCCGCGCCACAGCTGCGCTTGCCAAAACAAAAAATATAGACGGCATCTTCTGCGATTCGTGGAAAAGCGTCGAAGCTTTGCCCGAAAACATCGCAGCTCCCCTCGCCATCCTCGCCCACGGCAGCGAATACCCGCCCGAACCAACGCCGCCTAAACGCCACCGCATCGCCAAAGCCCTGTCCCGCGCTACAAGCATTATCGCCAATTCGCGTCACACGGCAGACGCCGTGCGCGCATTTCTCCCAACCCCAAACGATTCCCGCCTGATCGTCATCCTTCCGCCGATTGAGCCCTTGCCCGATCCGTCCCCAGTGGCGCAAAAGAAAATCCGCGCGCTGATCGGCGCAAGGCACCCCGTCATCTCCACCCTCGCGCGCCTCGAACCCCGCAAAGGCGTCGACCGCGTCATAACAGCCCTTCCGCAGATCATCGCACAGCACCCGTCTGTCGTTTTCCTCATCGGCGGCGACGGCGAGGACAAAAAACGGTTGCAAGATTTAGCGCAAAAACTCGGTGTCGCCGATCACATCATCTTTCACGGCTGGGTCACCGACCTCGACGCCAAAGCTGCGCTATTGTCTCAAAGCGATGTTTTCGCGATGCCTTCCTACCGCGTCGGAACGTCCGTCGAAGGCTTCGGCATCAGCTATATCGAAGCGGCCTTCTTCGGCGTACCGTCCATCGGCGGAAAATTCTGCGGCGCGTCCGACGCGATCATCGACGGCGAAACAGGAATCCTGTGCGACGGCAACGACCAAGCCGAAGTCACCGCTGCGCTTGTAAGAATTTTACAAGATGATGAAACGCGCCAGCGCCTTGGCCGCAACGCGCAATGCCGTATTCAAACCGAATTGATTTGGGAAAAAGCCCTCCCCCGCTTCCTCGCCGCCCTTGGCTTTGCAGCCGGTTTGCCGTCATGAAAATCCTCCACATCCTTGCCTCCGCCGATGCTTCGCTTCCTGCCGAAAACATCATCCTCGGCCTAAAGGCGCAAGGCTTCGATCAATGCGTCGCCCTCCCGCGCCAAACCAAAGCTTTTCGTGAACTGGAAAAGGCCGGCCTCTGCCTTTTCCCGCAAATCTTCCGCGCTCCATCGTTCGCGCAAAAATTCCTGATGCGCTTCCTCATCAAGCGCGAACGTCCCGACATCGTCCATTGCTGGACAAGCCGCAGCGCAAATCTCGCAGGCAAGGCAGGGGGGCAAGCCGCAACGCCCGTCATCACAGGCTGGCTCTCCGCCGCAAGCGATCCGGAAAAATTTAAAAACTGTGCTCATTTAATTGGCGCAACCCCCTCTGTCGCCAACATCCGCTTTATCCCCAATCCCCCGGACATCGTCACGCAGCCGCCCCTCGACCGCGCCACTCTGGCTACGCCGCGCGAGGCCAAGGTCCTTCTCGCGTTCTCCCGCCAACATCCGCGCCAAGGCCTCGACACGCTGCTCGCGTCCCTGCAAAAAATGCCGCAAGTCATCGTTTGGCTTGAAACCCCCAACATTTTTCGCCGCGAAATCGAATCGCTCGCGCAAAATCTCGGCATCCTCGACCGCGTGCGTTTTCTGACCCCGCGCCCCGATCACGCTGCCCTGCTGCGCGCCGCCGATATTTGCGTCCTCCCCGCGCGCGCCGAAAAAACGACGTTCATCATTATCGAAGCCTTCGCCGCAGGAACGCCAGTCGTCGCCTGCGCCAACTCCGATGCCGCGGCGCTGATCGAAAACGACGCCACAGGTTTGCTTTCCCCTGCCTCCGACGCCCCCGCTCTGGTAGCCACCTTAACCCGCCTCTTGCAAGACGACATCCTGCGCCGCCGCCTTATCGCGCAAGGCTACGCAGCCTACATCAAAGACCACACCCGCGAAGCCGTGCTGCGAAAATGGACGGAATTTTTCAAATCGGTTAAATCCAGCGCCCCAAACCGAAATGGATGCCCTCTCTCTTCGAATGGGGAAAGGGCCTAAAACTCTAATTTCAGAATGTTAGGCTGCCGAATTTTTTGTTGGCGAAAGGAGAGGGGGAAAATTACATTGTTTGTGAATCAATGGGTTATCATTAATTAGCGCGAAATCCTTGTTGCCCGAATGCAACAGCTTGTTAAAGCGTGAGGTCAAAGGTCATTTCCTGCTTGTCTGTGCAGTCTATCGGGATCAAATTCTCGCCTGTGGGGTCAACGTTCCGGCTCCAACTCTGATATCGATTAACACCCATACATACACAACCCAAGGGGGATAACATGCGTAAGATTCTTTTGGCGACGACTGCGATCGTCGGTTTCGTAGTGGCTGGTGCCGCGCAAGCCGCGACCACGCCGCTTAACGTCACGATCGGCGGCGATGCCGATTTCGTTGCCGGTGCTTTTCATGAGTCGAAGGCGTCGACTGGCGCAAATCAGGCGCATGGCGACTTTGAAACTCTTTATGACCTGAATTTTGGCATAGACGGCAAGGCTGGAAACGGCGTGGAATACGGCGGCAATTTGAGCCTGAACAACAACCCCGATATCTCCAACATGTTCAACGGCACCAGCGACGGCATCGAAGTGACCGACGCCAATGTCTTTATGTCGGGCGCGTTCGGCAAGGTTGTGTTGGGCGACTCGCACGGCGCGACCGATCTCGCTGTGACGGCTCCGACCGTCGGCGAAGGCCAGGTTAACGGGCGTTATGTCGATTTCCTCAACACGCAGACTTTTGCCAAGACCTTTGTCTATGGCGTCGATGGAACCGATCACAGCACCAACGTCACCTACTTTACCCCGAAGGTCGGCAACGACATGAACAAGGTGCAGTTGGGCGTGTCGTACATTCCGAACTTCTATGACTACGGCAGCAGCGTCGTTCAGACCAGAGCTTTGAACACAAGCACCACCGTTGCCTCGCCTTACGGCAATGTCGTGAAAGGCGCTTTGGCTTATACGGGCACGTTCCATCCCGTTTCGGTCGGCGTCAGCGCGGATGTCATCACCGGCAGCGCCAATACGGGCTATGACGGGCAAAGCTGGCTCTCGGGCATTGGCACGAACGCAGCGAGCGGTGCCAAGGTTCGTGATTTCACGGCGTTTGATTTCGGCGCGAAGGCGGCGGCTCAAGGGTTTACGCTGGGCGCCACCTACTCCGATCAAGGCCACTACAACACGGTTGCTGGTCAGACCAAGCAACAGCAACAGTACGGCGCGGCTTTGAAGTATGAGTTCAGCAAGGTCGGCGTCGGCGTCAGCTATCTCGGTGGCGAAGGCTATGACAATATGTTGACCACAGGCGGTACCAGTACGAGCGGTTACGACTATATCAGCGAGTTCAACTCCTATGGCGTGGGCGGTACCTACGCTTGGGCTCCTGGTTTGACCACGAACGCGGATGCCGTTCTGTTCGACCAGAAGACCGAATCTTCGGTCAAGAACGACGGCTATGTTCTGTTGATCTCGCAGAAACTGGCGTTCTAAGCTTTGTTCCCGTGAAAACGGGGATCGAAGTTACTCATAAGGGAAGGCGGAGAGCAATCTCCGCCTTTTCTTTTTGAGGGGGGTGGGGTAAAAGACGGCTGGCCGGTTGTAAGTGACTTCTTTTGAGTATTAAGAAAAACGGCGCAGCGTGAGCGGCGGGATTCCCTCCCCCTCGCGGGGAGGGTTAGGGAGGGGGGAGAGCGGCTGGGAAAGGCGATTGGGGTTTGTAAACCCCCTTGCGGCAAGGTTTGTTTATAATCCCAAACTTGGTCTCTTGCCTCACTCCCCCCTCCCTAACCCTCCCCGCGAGGGGGAGGGGATTCTACCGCTTTTGCGGCACTCCCTGTTTCTATACTGCGCCACGCCAAAAACTGTGATTTTTCGTAGGAGCGGCTTCTAGCTGCGACCTCTTGTTCTTACGTCAAAAGTCGCGGCTGGAAGCCGCTCCTACGAAAAGATAATTTGTGACGTTGCGAAGTATAACTCACAAAAAAGGCTTACTAATTTTCTCACGCCCTAAGTAGCAGGAGTTATCCTAAATGTTCCGTCTGGCAGCCTTTCTCGGACTCGCGGGCCTTGCGGCGGCAACGGCGGTTATTGTTTGGAGCGGGTGGGGGCTTGTCCTACAGGCTTTGGAGCAGGCGGGGTGGGGCATTGTTTGGGTCGCGCTGTTTCATTGCGTCCCGTTGGTCGTCTCCAGCGCTGGCTGGCGCGTTCTGGTGTCGGGCAAACGACCGTCATTGCTGCAATTCACTTATTTCATGTGGGTGCGCGCTGCCGTCAATAATCTGATGCCGGTCGCACGCATCGGCGGCGAAATCGCTTGCGTGCGCCTGATGACAGCTTCCGGCATGCGCAAAAGCACGGCGATCGCGGTGACGGTGGTCGAGCTGACTTTATCCATCGCGGCGGTCTTTTTGTTTGTGGCGCTGGGCGTTTTGTTGTTCGCTCTGCGCGTCAGCGACAAAAACTTTGTGACGCAACTGGCGTGGGGGCTTGCGTTTTCGGCGCCGCTTTTGCTGGCGCTGGCAGCAGTGCAGAAAATCGGGTTTTTCGGCTTGATGTCGCGGCTTTTCCGCGTGATGTTTCGCGATAAATGGGCGACAAGCGCAAGCGACGCGGCGCGGCTCGACCGCGCGGTGGCAACCGTTTACCGCCGCAAGGGCAAGGTGTTGATTTGCGCGTTGCTTCAGTTCATCGCGTGGGGTTTAGGCTCGGTCGAGATTTGGCTGGCGTTGAAGTTTTTAGGGCATCCGCTTCCTATGGCGGAGGCGGTGATGATCGAAGCTTTGATCGAAGGTTCGGCCAGCGCCGCGTTCGCCATTCCGGGGGCGCTCGGCGTGCAGGAAGCGGGTTTTTTGGTCTTCGGCGGCATGCTGGGCTTGCCGCACGAAACGGCGGCCGCCTTGGCCGTGATCCGGCGTTGCCGCGATTTGATCTGTTATGCGCCCGGGTTGATTGCGTGGCAGGCGCATGAAGGAAAAAGGTTAATGCGTTCATAGCTGTGAAAAAGGAAGAAAGAGGGAACTTGCCTACAAAAGCAGGCCATGCAATGTTTTTCCCTCGTTATGGGTCAATAAACTTAAGAGGAAAAAATGAGGAACGACCAATTAACCCAAAATCAAAAGGATTTTATGGCAGCGCTTTTCGTAAATAAACATTTGACTGAAGAAATAAGGATAGGAGGGGTCAACTGTATATCCGGAAGGCTCGATTTGGAAAATGGCTATTTTCTTCGCATAGCTTTAAGAGCCGACAATCACTCTCCTTTAGGCGCTGCAGAATATTGGGCGTGGGCATTGGATGCAAAAGCTGAAGGTAATTTAGAGGTTGGAACCTTGCTTCGTCTAAATGGGTATGAAGAGCTGCAGAAGTATATTAGCAATGTTAACTCATGGGGCGCCTATGCCCCGTCCTTAACCCGATTGCGCAGAAGCTTTCAGGAAATATTTCCTTGTTCTTTAACTCAAACCAAGCCCCCGCGCCAAGGCCGCAAGAGACGCTCATGGCTCCGGCGTCCTGTTTTCGATAACACAGTCAACTCGAACGCTTTAAAAATTTCTTAATATGAGTTCGCACACCGCCGATCCCGAAGCCGCGCGGAAACTGTTCGCGCAAAAATGCGAATGCGTTCTTGCTGCGGCGGAGCCTGCGCAATTTCCCGATAGCGCTTTGCCGGAGATCGCCCTGATCGGGCGGTCGAATGTCGGCAAATCCTCGTTGATCAACGCGCTTGTGGGGCGTCGGGGGCTGGCGCGCGCGTCGAACACGCCCGGACGCACGCAGCAGATCGTTTTTTTCAATCTGGCGCAGCGTTTGATGATTGTCGATTTGCCCGGCTATGGGCATGCCGAAGCGCCGTTGCAGCAAAAGGACCGCTGGAACGGTTTGGTGCAAACTTATTTACGCAAGCGGCAGAATCTGAAATGCGTGTGCCTACTTCTCGATGGCCGTCACGGCGCCAAGGCCAACGATCTGGAGATGATGGGTTTTCTCGACCGCGCTGCCGTGGTTTATCAGGCCGTGCTGACCAAGATGGATCAAGTCCATGCCCGTGACCGCGACGATCGCGTGGCGCAGGTCAAGGCTCTGCTGGCAAAGCATCCGGCGGCGCTTGGCGAGGTGATGATGACCAGCGCGGAAAAGAAATTGGGCGTGGACGAATTGCGGGAATTTCTGGCGGGGATTGCGGCGTAATATTCTGCGCTCTCACCAGCCGTTGACGCGCTGGATGCTTTCGGCAAGAGAGGCGCTGCGGCGAACGATGGCGATGTTTTGTTTTTCGTCTTCCTGCAAGCGGTTCATGACGTCTTCCTCGCAGGTCATTTGAACTTGTCCCAGCGCCGTGATCGCGATCGAGGCCACTTTGTCGTTCAAGGACTGATCCTGCAACCACCGCGAGACATGGTCGATAAACTGCGCAGCCTGAGCGCGACGAACCTCCGCTTCGCGATTGCGCGGAACATCATCTTCAAAGTTTATCTGCAATTCGATAAAATATCGGTGTTGATCGTGCTGCATGTTTTTTTAAATCCTTTGCGGCATCGCACTTATTCCTACGTCAACTTGAAAACCGGAAAAAATTCTTTGCAGCGTTTGCTTATCAGGCTTGGTCTTTTGCGACAGGGCGGCGAAGAAGCTTCTCTAATTTTTAATCGGACTGATTGTATCGTGTGCCAGCCCTTAAAAAAACCTTAACACTATGAACGCTAAGAGTATTTGTATCATCAAGGCTGGATCATGAGAAGACCGTTTGGAAAAACTGCGAAGCCCCCGACGCCGCAGAGCCTAGCGAATGCTGCACTGCAATATTTGGGGCGCTTTGCCGCGTCAGAGGCTTCGCTACGCCGCGTTCTGGAAAATCGTTTGCGCCGCGCCGCGTTGCGTAATCCGGCCTTTGCCGCAGATGCCGCAGCGCAAAAGGCGCTGCGCGAGGCTATCGAACACATCGTCGAGGCGCATAAAAGAAACGGAGTCATTGACGACGCTGCTTTTGCTGAAACCAAAATTAACAGTTTGCGCAGACAGGGTCGTTCGCGCCGCGCCATAGAGCAAAAGCTGGCGGCCAAAGGTTTGGTCAAAGGGATTGTGGCCACGGCTTTGGATCGCCACGCCGACGGCGCAACGGCGGAGGAGGTCGAGTTCAAGGCGGCTTTGGCCTTGGCACGGCGGCGCAGACTGGGTCCGTTCGGTAAAACCACCCCCGATGAAACCCGCCGTCGCAAGGAATTCGCTACGCTGGCGCGCGCGGGTTTTTCTTCCACCATCGCGCGGCGAGTTTTGCAGGCGGATGCACCGGCGGAGTGGGAGTAGAGGGCATCTGGGGGGGGGCGATAAGTTGGTGTGAGGAAACAAGTAAGCCCGTTTTCTGGTGAGTCAGAAACAATGGATATATCTACACAAGTCAGGAAGACAAACTTCAGACCGTAGGTTGAAAGAGCTTCCGCTGACTGCTGCGGTTAAGTATTTGACTCCTGACCGTTTCTTCGCTTATAAGCAGCCCTCTTCCTGAGAAAGAGGTTATCGTTTTGCGCGTTAACCCGTTTCCGGCTTGATCTGGAAAACTATCGGGACAAACACAACAAAAAAGGATAAGAAATGACGAAACGCCTTGAATCTAAACATAAAATCGACCGCCGTCTGGGCGCGAACATTTGGGGGCGTCCCAAGAGTCCGCTGAACAAACGCGATTATCGCCCGGGCCAGCACGGCCAGCGCCGCACCAAACTGTCCGATTACGGCACCCAATTACAAGCCAAGCAAAAATTGCGCGGCTATTACGGCAATATCGGCGAACGCCAGTTCCGCCGCTATTATCAGGAAGCGATGCGCCGCAAGGGCAACAACAGCGAAATTTTGATCCAGCTGCTGGAACGCCGCCTTGACGCCGTCGTTTATCGCATGAAATTCGCCGCCACGGTTTTCGCGGCGCGTCAGATCGTCAATCACGGCCATATTCTGGTGAACGGCAAGAAGGTCAATATAGCATCCTATCAGGTCAAGGACGGCGACACGATCGAAGTGCGCGGCAAGGCCAAGCAATTCCTGCCCGTTCTGGCCGCGGTCGAACTGGCCGAACGCGACGTCCCCGATTACATCACTGTCGATCACAAGGAAATGAAGGGAACCTTCGTCCGCACCCCCGCGATGACCGATGTTCCCTATCCCGTTCAGATGGATCCCAACCTCGTCATCGAATTCTATTCGAGGTAACTGGCCGTTACGGGCATTCGAAAAGAAAGCGGGGGGAGGAATCTCTCCGCTTTTTCTTTCCATCCTTGTGATTTTCTTCATGCGCCTCGCCCTTTTTCAGCCGGATATGCCGCCCAATACTGGAACGATGATGCGGCTTTGCGCCTGTTTGGGCGTGGGGATGGATATTATCGAACCGTGCGGCTTTCCTTTGGACGATGCGCGGCTGCGGCGCGCGGCGATGGATTATATCGATCATCTGGATTTGACGCGCCACCATTCTTGGGAAGACTTCATCGCGCATATTGGCACGCAACGGTTGGTTTTGCTAACCACCAAAGCCGCTGTCGCCTATACCGATTTTTCCTTCCGCCCCGACGATATCCTTATGGTCGGCAGGGAAAGCGCCGGCGTGCCGGAATATGTGCATGATCGCGCCGATGCCCGCATCGTTATTCCAATCAAACCGCCTTTGCGATCCTTAAACGTCGCGCTCAGCGCGGCAATGGCGCTGGGGGAGGCGCGAAGGCAAGGCGCTGTTTAAAACTTCTTAAAAAAACCTTTATTTTTGCTGCAGCTGCGCAGGAACTCTTTGAAAAACAAAGCTTCCTTTAGAACTAATTCGAATTTCAAACAAATTTCGATATGCTTTGTTTACATAATATCCGATTGTTTTTCATAGCAAAAAGGGCTTTTTGTTCATCATTCCTTAAAACTTTTAGCCTATTCTGATCCTATCTGAACCCTTGGGTTCTCGACCCATTCCTTAAGGAGGAAAACGATGCGCAACATTATCAACCGCTTTATGAAGAGCGAATCCGGCGCCACGGCCATTGAATATGGTCTGATTGCCGCGCTGATCTCTGTCGTTATTATCGGTGCGATTACGGCTCTCGGCACCTCGCTGAGCAACGTATTCTCTTCGGTCACTGCCGCCCTTTAGGCTTTGGCTTATCAGGTCAAGGAAGACGATGCCGGCCTTTGTGCCGGCATCTCTTTTTTTTAAAAGACATGAAAAAAATCTTATTTCGACCTGTCCGGACGTCTTGTCCTGTCGATTGTTCAACAAGCGCAAGAATACCAAATCCGGATCGATTTGCAGAAATTTCCTCATTCCCTAGTAGGCGAGACGGTTTCCTTGATCGAGGGGGAGGCCGTTTTTTATTGCGATTCATTCCCGATGCGGAATGATTCGATTCACCGCTCGTTAATCATACTGTGCGTATAGTCGATGGACTGCCTCGAATATCTGTCGGTTCAAAAGATAAATTTTAAAGCATGGCGCGCTTGCGCGGGAGATAACGTCGATGTTTCTGGCTCTGACAGCCTTTCACGTTGCGATCGTGTTTATTGCCGCTACTGTTTTCGTTGCGGCTGCGGTCAGCGACGCGCATTCCTACCGTATCCCTAACTCTATGTGCGGATTGCTTTTGTTAATGTATCCCGTTTTCGTCGTCTCGGCGCCTCATACAGTTTTATGGCGGCAGAGCTTGGCCGTATTTGGCCTTGTTTCAATCGTCGGATTCGCCGCTTTTCTCGGCAAATTTGTGGGCGCGGGGGATGTTAAACTGCTGGCCGTCTCCAGCCTATGGGCGGGCCCGCATCTTGTGGCCGTGTTTCTGGTTGTGACGGCTTTTGCTGGCGGCGTTCTGTCCATCGTTATGGCGCTCGCGGCGCAGCTGCGGCTGCGCAAAGCCGGTTCGCGCAAGGTAGAATGGACCAAAGTGCAAATTCCCTACGGTATCGCTATCGCGACGGGCGGTCTGGTTACGCTGGGCCTGATAGCAAAGCCGATCCTGTTGCCCGGTTGAGAGGTTGTTATGGCCACACGTAAGATCATCTTGCTGCTTTTAGCTGCGGTTATCGCTCTCGGCACAGTGTTCCTTGTGCATGGCATGCTGACGCCCGAGGCTGTCAAGCCTGCAGAGCAGCAGCCTGTCGCGCCCATCACCGAAATCGCCGCCGCTGCGCGCGATTTGCCGACCGGAACCATTTTAAAAGAATCCGATTTGAAATGGATCCAGTGGCCTGCCGGTGCCGATACCGACGCTCTTCTTGTTAAAGGCAAGACGACGTTGGCGGATGCCGCTGGCGCTGTGGTGCGCGACGGCTTTCGATCCGGTGAGCCGATTATCTCGGCTCGCATCGCGCATCCGAAAGATCAGGGTTTTCTGGCAGCAGTTTTGACTCCCGGCATGCGCGCGATGTCGGTCTCTCTGACGCCGACGGCAGAAGTCGCAGGCTTTATCTTCCCGGGCGACCGCGTCGACGTCATTTTGACCCACAGCTTCAGCCGCAAGGACAGCCCCGATTTGACCGAGCGCCGCGTCAGTGAAACCATCTTGCAAAATGTGCGCGTGTTGGCGCTCGACCAGCGCAGCGACAATCAGTCGACCGACCCCAAAATCGCACAGATTGCGACATTGGAGGTTGGCGAGAAACAAGCGGAAAAACTGGCGCTGGCGATCGACATGACCGCAGGGTCGTCCGCAAACAAGGCCGCTTTGTCGCTTGTGCTGCGCAGCCTTGCCAGCGACGACAAGAGCCTTGCCGACAAAAAACCGGAGCCGACATGGGATAGCGATGTCAGCTCGGCCTATCCAACTGTCAATGGCAGTGACGGCTTGATACAGCGCGTGCAGGTCATGCGCGGCAAAACGATTACCGAAGACACATTCGAACGACACAGGTAGCTTCGATGAAACGCTTTTTTCCGCTTCTCGTCTTTCTTCTGATCGCAACGCCCGCGTTGGCGCGGCCAGAGATTCTGTCCCTTACCGTCGATCACGGCAAGCCGTTGACGCTGCGCGCCGCTGCGTCGAGCGTATTTGTCGCCAATCCCGATATTGCGGACGTTCAGGTCATGTCGCCCACGCAGGTCATGCTTTTCGGCAAGCGCACGGGCGAAACCTCGTTTCTGGCCACCGACGACAAGGGCGCGATTTTGGCGCAGCGCACCGTTGTCGTGACGCAGGATTTATCCGGACTGCGCGAAGAGCTTGCCGCCGCGATTCCCGGTAATGCGATCAAAGCCAAACCTGTCCCGAACGGCATCGTTCTGACGGGAACTGCCAGAGACGCCACTTCTGTCGCCGACGCTTATAAAATCGCGATGCGCTATATGCCTTCCGGCGGCGACATTATCAACCGCATTCAGGTGACGGGCAGCAACCAGATTCAAATCCGCGTGCGCTTCGCCGAAGTGCAACGCAATATCGACAATTCGCTTGGTTTTGATTGGCAAAATATTCTGACGGTAGGCAGCGGCATGACCATTGGCCTTGCTACGGGTAGCACCGTCAATTCGGGTCTTACCGTCGGGACGACCGGCAGCAGTTCCTCCGGCCTTTTCCCGCGTCCCAACAACACGACGCTTAGCACGCCCAACAATGTTCTGGGCGTAGCGCTTCATTCAGGCCATCTTACCGTCGACGGCATGATCGACGCTTTGGCGCAGGACGGGCTTCTGACGATGCTGGCCGAGCCGACTTTGACGGCGATGTCGGGCGAAACCGCCAATTTCCTTGCCGGCGGCGAATTCCCGATTCCGATCCCGCAAGGCAACGGCACGATCAGCATTACGTTCAAGGACTACGGCATTTCGCTGGCTTTCACCCCGACCTTGCTGAGCGGCAACCGCATCAGCTTGCATGTGCGTCCGGAAGTCAGCGAATTAACGGATACGGGCTCAATCGTGATGGACAACATCACCGTTCCCGCTTTGACCACGCGCAAGGCCGAGACTACGGTTGAGGTTGCAAGCGGCGAAAGCTTCGCCATTGCCGGTTTGATGGATAACAGTCAGGCGCAAACGGTCAATAAATTCCCGCTTCTGGGCGACATGCCGGTTTTGGGCGCCTTGTTCCGCGACGATCATTTCCAGAACGGACAGACCGAGTTGGTTGTCATCATCACGCCCTATATCGTCAAGCCTTCGGGGGAGAAATTGGCCTTGCCGACCGACGGCTATGCGCCGCCGACGGAAAACGAAAGGCTGGCCGGTATGCGCTATAGCAGTGGCGATCCCAACGCGCGCCCGATGAGCGGCGATCCGGTCGCTGTTCCTGCAGCGCCAGCCGCTGCGCCCGTCATGCCTGTTTCTAGCGCGTCTAACGCGGTCAAAACACCGGCGCTGCAGACGCCTGTTGCGTCTGCGCCTGCCGCTGCGGCCGCGCCGCCGCTTGTATTGCATCCCGCAAGCGATACGGATAAACGCAGCGGCGGCCTTTTAGTGGAGTAAGAGATGACTCAATCCCGTCTTCCCCTTTTTGCTTTCAGCTTGCTGGCTCTCTCTGCCTGCGCCGATCCCTATACGCCGACCCCGCGTCCCGATTACGCGATCGGCGTTGTGCCGACGAGGCAGGGGAGCATCGCTGTGCCTCCGGCTTGCCCAAGCTGGGCGACGGCCACGACCGACCCTTATGATAACCAGCCTTTGCCCCAGTTCGGTTGCGCCAGCGCGCGCAATCTGGCTTCTATGGTTGAAAATCCCGACGATTTGCTCAAGGGTCGTCCTTTGGCCAATGAACGCGGCGTGCATGCCGTCGGCGACGTGCGCCGTTATGACAACAATCAGACGCGCGGTTTGGTCATGCCGGCTGCGGAGGACAGCCAGATCGCGGTAACGACAGCGCCAGCTTCTTCGTCTGCTTTAAGCGGCGACATCACTGGCGCGGCTTCTTCGTCCTCCTCAACGGCAACGGCGGCAGCAGCGCCATGAGTGGCCTATTTGCATTCGGACACGGTGACGATGCCGTTATGCATGGCGAGTTTATGGGCTTCGTTCTTGATGACGAATCTTTGATGACGCTGCGCGGCTGGGCGGAAAGGCAGGGTTATCCCGCTGCCACTGTTCAGCAAGGGGGCCCCGACATGTTCGCGCAAATGCTGGAATCTTCTGCGCCGCCGAAAATGGCGATGATCGATATCGACGGCCAAGCCGCGCCAGCTGCAACGGCCGCGCGCATCGCCAGCCTATGCGGCGGCGATTGCCGCCTGATTATCGTCGGCTCGGCCAACGACGTTACGCTTTACCACCAGATCACGCGCGCAGGCGCGGTCGATTATCTGGTCAAACCACTATTGCCGGAAATGCTTAATCAAGCTCTGGCGGCTGCCTTGCGCGGCCCTGCCTCCGGCGGGAAGCCGGATCCCAAAGAATCGCGCCTGATCCTTTTCATCGGCGCGCGTGGCGGGGTAGGGGCCAGCATGATCGCGCTTAACGTCGGCTGGCTGATGGCGCATGAGTTTAATCGCAACACGGCGTTGCTCGATCTTGATTTGCAGTTCGGCACAAGCGCGCTAGCGCTCGATCTTCAGCCCGGGCGAGGCTTGCGCGACATCGTCAGTTCGCCCAACCGCGTCGACGGGCTGATGATCGCCAGTTCCATCACGCCCGAAAGCGAGAATTTTTCGATCCTCGGCGCGGAAGAAGCGGTCGACGAGGTCGTGCCCATTGACGGCGGGGCGATCTCCGCATTGTTGGGCGAAATGAAAAGCAATTTCGATATAATCGTCGTCGATTTGCCGCGCCATATGCTGGCCGCGCACAAAAGAATGGCGGTAGCGGCGCATGAAATCATCCTCGTTTCCGATCTGACGTTGGCTGGAATCCGCGACACGCTCAGGATCAAAAGCGCGGTGAACAGTCTGGGCTGCACAGGGCGCTTGACGATTATCGCCGCGCGCGTGGGCGCGGCCGGAGCTGGGCATATCACGCGCGACGTGTTCGAAAAAGGCGTGCAAAATTCCGTTGACGTTATCGTTCCGGAAGACGCCGCTTTGTTGGCCGAGGCCTCGAACAACGGCAAGGCGCTTGGCGCTTTGGCCAAGCGCTCTGCGCTGACCAAAGCTCTTCGCGATTTAGCGCGGCGCTTGACGGATATCGACGAAGGGAAAGAAAAGAAGAAATCCGCTTCCTTGTGGGGCAAGATGTTTGGCGAGACGAAGGATAAAAAGAAAAACAAGGTGCGGGGGAAGAAATGACTCCCGCCGCTCCCCTTGCTGCTGATGCGACTATAGCCACATTGCGCGATCGCGTGATGCCGGTTTTGAAAGAAAAAATCACGCCGGAAAAGGCGAAATGGACGTCTCGCCCCGATGTCGCGCGCGAGGCCAAAACGGTCGTTGCCGACTATTTGGCGACGCATCGTCTGGAACTTAATTTGCTTGATCAACGCGATCTCGTCACGGCGCTTGTCAACGGCTTCTTGGCGGAAAATATCAGCCGCGCGCCGCCTCCCGATCCTGTCGCCGTTGCCCCTGCGCCTGAATCCGCGCTGGAGGCGCCGAGCGCGGAACCTGCGCCCGAGCTTTACGCCCGCAACCCAAGTCGCGCCAGCGTCGAACAGGCCAAGCTGAAATTGCAGCCGATGGTTCTGGAACGCATCGATACTTCTGCCGCCGCCAAATTGCCGCGCGAGGATTTGTCGCGCGACCTGACCGGCCTTGTCGCTGATTTGCTGCTTGAAACCAAAATTCAGCTGAACGCCTCCGAACGCGCTGAACTTGTCAAGCAACTGCTCGACGACATGTTGGGGCTGGGGCCGCTGGAGCCGCTTCTGGCCGACGAGAGCATTTCGGAAATTATGGTCAACGGCGCCAAGCGCGTTTTTATCGAAAACAAGGGCAAGCTGGTTCTGTCCGACGTGCAATTCCGCGACAATTCCCATGTGCTGTCGATCGCAATGCGCATCGTCACCGCGATCGGGCGGCGCATTGATGAAAGCTCGCCGCTCTGCGACGCGCGCCTTGCCGACGGCAGCCGCGTTAATATCATCATTCCGCCGCTTGCCATCGACGGCGCGACGATCACGATCCGGAAATTCGCGAAAAAGAAGATCACGCTCGACACGATGCTGAAATTCGGCAGCCTCTCGACCAATATGGCCAAGCTCTTGCGCATTGCCGGACGGGCGCGCCTGAACATTCTGATCTCCGGCGGCACGGGTTCGGGTAAAACCACCTTGCTTAACGCTTTGTCGCAAATGGTCGACCACGGCGAACGTGTCGTCACGATCGAGGACGCGGCGGAATTGCAATTGCAACAGCCGCATGTCGTGCGGCTTGAAACCCGTCCTCCCAATCTGGAAGGCAACGGCGAAGTCACCATGCGCGACCTTGTCAAAAATGCCTTGCGTATGCGTCCCGACCGCATCATCGTCGGCGAAACGCGCGGCGGCGAGGCTTTGGACATGCTGCAGGCGATGAACACGGGTCATGACGGCTCGATGTCCACCGTTCACGCCAACCGCCCGCGCGAGGCCTTGATGCGTCTTGAGAACCTCGTCAGCATGGCCAGCGCCAATCTTTCGCCGCGCGCGATCCGGCAGCAGATAGCAAGCGCCGTCGACATGATTATTCAGGTTGGTCGTTTGCGCGACGGCTCGCGCCGTATCACCTATATTTCAGAAATCACCGGCATGGAAGGCGAGACGGTCACGATGCAGGATCTTTATACCTGCGAAGTCACCGGCGAAACACCCGACGGTAGACTGACCGTCGATTTCAAAAACCACGGCCTGCGTCCGCATTGCCTGCCCAAGGCCGCGTATTTCGGGTTGGATAAGCAGTTAATGGAGACGATGGAGTCATGACCCTTTCCGCGCACAGTCTTTATCTGATCCTCGGCGGCGGAGTCTTTGCGGTGGCATTCCTTCTGATCGCCGCGCTTTCCGGCGGGTCGAGCGATCTTGAGAAAAGGCTAGAGCGCGTCAGTTCGCAAGACGAGAGCCACCGGATCCACAGCGGCCGCACCTTGCCGGGCAGCGTCAGATCGATGAAGGACAGCTCAATCCCGCTTTTGGATCGCCTCGTCAAAATGATGCCAAATCCCGACAAATTGCGCGCGCGTTTGGCTGCGACCGGAATGAATATCGTGCTGGGCGAATATCTTCTGATGAACGCGCTATCGGTTACGCTGTTCTATCTTGTCATCAATTTGTTCGGTTTTGGCAAACCGGTTTCCGTTCTTGCCTCGATCATGGTCGGGCTGGGTCTGCCGCATTTTGTCACCGGATCTATAGGCAACCGGCGCATCAAAAAATTCCTCGCCGATTTTCCCGAAGCGATCGACACGATGTGCCGCGGCATCCGCTCGGGCTTGCCGATTACCGAGTCGATCGGCGCGGTAGGGCGCGAGATGCCCGACCCTGTCGGCATCGAATTTCATAGAATAAGCGACGGCGTGCGCATGGGCAAAAGTTTGGAAGCGTCGATGTGGGAAGTGGCACAGCGCATCACCTCGCCGGAATTCCGTTTTTTGATTATCGCAATGGCGATCCAGAAAGAAACCGGCGGTAATCTGGCCGAAACTTTGGGCAATCTGGCCGAGTTGATCCGCAAACGCCGACAACTGCGCCTCAAGATCAAGGCGATGTCGTCGGAGGCCAAAGCCAGCGCGATGATCATCGGATCCTTGCCTTTCATCATGTTTGGCCTGTTGATGGTGGTCAACGCCGATTACATCATGATCATGTTCCACCGCACCGGCGGCCAAATGATGCTGGGCGGCGGCTTGTTCTGGATGGCGCTGGGTTGGGCCGTGATGATGAAGATGGTAAGTTTTGAGATATAAATCATGACCCTCGACTCCGCCCTTCATAATCCCAACTTGCTTTCCGCTCTTTGCGGACTTGGCGCGTTCGCGGTCGTGGTGTTGATTTGGATCGCGCTGGTCGAGGACGATCCTTTTCCGGAACGCCTGAAACATGTCACCGAACGCCGCGACGAACTGCGCGAGGCTGAACGCAAAAAGAAACAGTCGCGGCGCGAAGGGGTGATTTCCGCGAACATGATCAAAAACCTCGTGCAGAAACTCAAGCTGGAACAAGGCAAGCAAACCAATGAAATCCGCTTGAAGCTGGCGCGCGCGGGGTATCGTTCGCACCATGCCATTATGGTCTTTCTGTTGATGCGTCTGATCGCGCCGATCGCCGTGGGGTTTGTTGCTTTCTTTATGCTTTTTGTGCTGCACGCGTTTCAGCTGAAGGCGATGATGAATATCCTTGCTGTCATCGTTTCGATTATTCTCGGCATCGCCTTGCCCGACCTTTTTCTTAAAAACCTAAGCCAGAAACGCGCGGTTGTGCTGCGCCGCTCAATGCCCGACGCGCTCGATCTTCTGGTGATCTGCGCCGAGGCGGGATTGAGCCTTGACGCGGCTCTTGATCGTGTCAGCCGCGAAATCGCGCCGTCCTGCGTGGAATTGGCCGAAGAAATCGGCTTGACCTCCGTCGAACTCAGTTTCTTTCCCGACCGCAGTCGCGCGTTGCAGAATCTCTCCGACCGCGTGCCGCTTCAAGGCGTAGTCGGCCTTGTTAACACGCTGATCCAGACGGAAAAATACGGCACGCCTTTGGCGCAAGCTTTGCGCGTGTTATCGAACGAAATGCGCAACGACCGCATGATGACGGCGGAAACCAAAGCCGCCAAATTGCCTGCAACTCTGACCATCCCGATGATCCTGTTCATTTTGCCGCCGCTGTTTTTCGTTATTTTAGGGCCCGCGATTTTGAAGGTGATCGTGTTGACGCACCATTAAAAAAATCAGGCGGATTCTGCGGGAAATTCCTGCGGGGGCTCTATCCGTTCATGCCGCCTTCTTGCGTGGTCTAGGTAGGCGTTCGCGATGGACTGGTAAAGGGAAACCGGGCAAACAAGCCGCGAAAGGGTAAAGGCGATGAAAGCCGTCGCCAGCAAAGGCAGAGTCAGCGAAGGATCCCTGATCATTTCCATGACAATGATCGTTGCCGTAATCGGCGTTTGCACGACGCCGGTAAAATAGCCGACCATCCCCAGAATAATGACGGCTGCGACCGGAACGTTGGGAATATACGGGGCTATATTGGAGCCGAGGCCCGCGCCCACGGCCAAAGAAGGCGCCAAAAGGCCGCCCGGAACGCCGCCGAGTTGCGACAAAGCCGTGGCGCAAAGCTTCAACAGGCCGAATGTGGCCGGAAGCTGGTGCGTTCCTTCGATCAAACCCTTGGCTTCGTCATAACCTGTGCCGAAAATGGAATTGCCGCAGAACAGCCCCAGCACGGCCAAGATCAATCCGCACACGGCCGCAAAGAGGATAGGGCGATCTCGCCTGAAGGCGTCAAGCCGTCCGAGCCGCGCAGGCAGATTCCGCGAAAACAAAACCAGCACTTGCGCGAATCCGCCGCCCAGCAAGCCGCCGACGATGCCGCACAAAAGAACGGGTTTCCATGCCTGCGCCAAGGCCAGAGTGACATCCGTACGGCCAAAATAAGTGTAATTGCCCAAAAGCGCGATCGAGACGACGCCGGCGACGATGACGGTCGTCATTTCCAGAACACCGGATTTTTCCTCCGCCGAATGCGCCAGTTCCTCAATAGCGAAAATAATGCCAGCCAGAGGCGTGTTAAAGGCTGCGGCAATGCCTGCCGCGCCGCCCGCCAGAATTAAGGCTCGCAACTTTTGAGGTTCGGACAAATAAAGCCGTTTGCCCATCTTGTGCATGATCGCCGCGCCGATTTGCACCGTAGGCCCTTCGGGGCCGACCGAAGCGCCGACGCACAGGGAAAGCGTCGTCAAAACAATCTTGCCGATCGCCATGCGCAAAGAAAGCGCAGAGGACCGATCGGCGATTTCGGGGGCGTTGATCGCGGCAATGGTTCGGGCGATACCGCTGCTTCCTGCCCCCTCGAAAACCTTGCTGGTCAGCCAGACGACGAAGGCAAATCCGGCGGGTATCAGAAGGAAGGGCAAATAGGGGGAAAAGCCGACGGCTTTGGCAAAGACGGCGTTTCCGAATTCGCTGGCTTTGGCGAACAGGATAGCGGCCAAGGCTATAGCGACGGCGCCCCCCCAAACAACAGCTTGTTTGACCCAGATTTTCGGCAAATACAGGACACGCGGCGCTTTGCGTAAAATGAGTTCAATCATCGCAAGACAGGTTTGGGGAAAGTATGTCGGCAAGCGTCGACCGAGATTCGGATATATCACTTTTTCCCCAAATGTCTACAACCGGATTATACTGTACGCATGGTCGGCACAAGGTGCGCTTTTTCGTAGGAGCGGCTTCCAGCCGCGACTGTTGCCGTAAAAACA
>JARLJD010000187.1 GCA_031291395.1 Alphaproteobacteria bacterium
CTCCAATCCAATCGCGCCAGCAATGCGCCATCTGCCTCGATGAGCCTCCTTCCCGAATATACGATCACATGGCACTTGGCCCGAGTGGATGAATTATTCGAGGAGATTCCACCAGCGGCTCCCCGTTCCCCCGAGCAGGAGGAGCAAAAGGCCGCGCAAATCGCCATACAGTCGCACCTGCGGACCATTGCTGCCCTGATCAGCGTTCTTTGCGAGGATAGGCTGCCTGGGCGTTCGGGCTTGCCCAAATTTCCATTCGGCCGACATCGAATTTTTTGGCAACCCTTGATCGAACGATTTCTGACGTCGGCCAAAGAGCTTCAACAACTTGTGTTGCCAAATTATAAACCAGTATCAGTCGGGGACTTTCAGCCCGCATTCACACGCGATTCTTTATTCGAGACACTCACGGAGCGCGAGAAGGATGTTCTGACTCGGGTCTTAACCGGCGATGCCAACAAAATGATCGCCTATAAAATGAATATTCGCGAAGCTACTGTCAAAGCGCATGTCTCAAGCCTGCTTCGCAAATTCGCGGTCCCGAGTCGCACTCGGTTGATTGCACTATTTCGGGAATCAGAATGATAATGCACTGCACATCATGAAATTTGCGCCGTCGACACAAATTTTCTCGATCACCTTGACCGCTCCACAACCGAGTTCAGCCCGTCGGCCTGCGGCTGCTTTCCGCGCACAAGCTAAAAAGGTCTTTCAGCTAGGAATATCCCGCAAAGGGTCATGAGTTCGCGCTCGCGACGCTCGGGGTATGTCCGCTGCATGTGAAATTGCCGCCGTTGGGAACATAGCCGCGAATGAGAACATGGCGTTCGCAGTTGCCGATCGCGAAAGGCGCGAGCGCCTCGCGCTCAGTCTTTCGCGAATGTAATGCCCCGACGCAACTCGATCGATTTTTGCCCAAAAGGAGCCTTCTGCGACATTGAAGGCTCAGATTCGAATTAGGGCGTAGACTCATAACGCTTTGATCCAGATGCGTGCGGCGGCGAGTTTGATCGCGGCAAGGAAGTTCAACGGGTTCTTGTCATAACGGGTCGCGATGCCGCGCAATTGCTTCAGCTTGTTGAAAAAACGCTCGACC
>JARLJD010000024.1 GCA_031291395.1 Alphaproteobacteria bacterium
AGTGTCGATGTCGCCGTGGCGCACGGATCCATGCAAGCCTTCATAGAGCAATAAGTCGGTTTTCTCCGGCAGCGCTTCCCACTGCGTAAAGGTCCCCGGAGGCGCGTTATAGCGCTCAGATTCGATGTGATCGTGAATATATTAATCGGTCCATAAGTATAGTCATATTCAAGCGGCGTATTTCAATGACGGTTTTTGGTAGAAGGAGCAAATTTTCCGCGGGTTTTTTTGTAAGCGGCGCATGGATGAGACCACTTTGCTTTTGAAATCGGCCTTACCGGTCGTGACCATACGCCCCACGGTGTCAGCTTTGAGATGCTTCCACACGAGTTCATCAGGATTGCGATCTGGCGAGTACGGCGGCAAAAAGAACAGCTTTAATTTTCCGCCAAGCGTCTCGACAAAAGCGGAGGTCTTTTTCGCGCGATGCGCAGAGCCCCGGTCGACGATCAGAAAAATTGTTCGCGTCGCCCCAATCACGAGCCGCTTCAGAAACTCGATAAACACAGCAGCGTTCACGCCGCCTTGTTCCTTGATCATAAACCGCATCTGACCCTTCGATGAAATCGCCGAAATCAGGCTCAAGCTGTGACGAGCACCCGTTGCTTCCACGATCGGCGTTTCCCCTCGTTTGCCCCATGTCCGCCCCGCATGATGGTCCGAACGCATATGGGCAGCATCGCCAAAATAGATGTCAGCACCTTGTGTTTTAGCCATTTTCTTGATTTTTGGATATTCAGTCTTCAGCCACCTTTGCACCAAAGCCTCGTCGCGCTCGATCGCATGATGCAAAGGCTTTTGGCAGGTAATGCCCAGCTGCGCCAATAAGCGGCCTACTGAATTGCGGGCCAGATGGATACCATACTTTCTCTTGATCAACTCAGCCACCATCTCCCGCGTCCAGAGCGCAAATTCAAACTTGAGCTGCATCGGATTTTTCTGCGTAACGGTGTCGTAGACCCACTTCAGCATCTTCCCGTCCAACTTTGGCGGGCGCCCAGCAAGCGGTTTTGCCTTCAGGGCGTTCCACCCACCACGACGGTAATCAGCCAGCCATCGATACAGCGCCCGCAGCGTCACCCTTAATGCGCGAGCAACCACATCGGGGCTTTCACCGTCATGCACACTCTGCACCGCGCGCATCCGAAGCGCCTCCAGTGTTGCGTGATCAAGCTTGCGCGCGTCATCGTCTCTCATCCCTGAAAAGAATCATAACCGAATCGCCGCGTCAATAAAAAAATGACTATACTTATGGACTGTTTAATAATCCTACAAAAAGCAGGGGTAAAAAATCATGCCTTTGAACAATGGATTAGTTTTTTGTTCTTCAAAATAGGCGCTCCAGTTGACCAAACTCTCGGCCCCGCCTTGGCACAGATTCAGATCGTCGCACAAAAAAATAAGCATACCCCAATATAAAAAACGGCGCCCTATGCAGAGCGCCGTTTTCATCACATCTCCGTCGCGCCGAACCTAAGCGCTCTTCGCCATGATCTCGTCGGCGATATTGCGCGGCACCGGATCATAGTGGTGGAACTGCATGGTGAAGCTCGCGCGGCCCTTGGTCATCGAGC
>JARLJD010000188.1 GCA_031291395.1 Alphaproteobacteria bacterium
CTCCGAAAATGAGGGGATTCATGAGATCGACGCCCGTAAAATTAACGGCGTAAGGCTTTCATTTGTCATGCGGTCCATCAAAAATCACGTTAGAGTTGCGTCTCGATGACAGAAAATTCGGCAATTTCAGCCTTCGCCTTGACCTCGGCATGTCCCGACACTATTCGCAAACGGATCGGCGGCAATCCGGGCTTGACCAAGCTCCCCAAACAGTCACATATTGGCCT
The DNA here is from genome assembly GCA_031291395.1 of Alphaproteobacteria bacterium. GTDB lineage: Bacteria > Pseudomonadota > Alphaproteobacteria > UBA9219 > UBA9219 > CAIXLI01. The sequence continues at coordinate 228 of JARLJD010000188.1, forward strand.
TCGGTCGTCGCAATTACCCACCCCCATTTTTAGGGCGCAGATTTTGAGCGGATCAGACCAGGATTTCGAGAATTGTCTGAAATGGGTTTACGCCCTTTAGCCTTGCTGTATCGACGGTTGTGCGCACATCCGCTTCGGCTTGGGCGGCCCACATGGCGCGGTAGCCGTTTGTGACTTTTCGCTGGATCACGCAGGGCCGCAGCTTTCGCTCCGAGCCGTTGTTGGTGGCCTCGACCTCGCCAGGATAGTCGCAAAAGATCAGAAGCTGCTCTTGCGCCCGACCGATTTTGGCCTGCAACTGGCGTGCGAGGTCGCATCCTGTCGCCGCGGCAAGAAGGGCGGCGAGTTGCTTTTCAAGCTCGCGCTTTTTGCTGGCGATCGTCGAGGCTTTGAAACTGGCGATATCTCTGGCCAGATCGAAGGCCTTGCCAAACCATAGCTTGAACCGCAGAGGCAGATCGTCCGATCCATGCTCCAGCGCAAAGGCCGTGTCGCGCGCCAGATGCGCCAAACAGGTTTGATGCGCGGCGCCATGCTTTTGCTGCGCGGAATAACGATCCGAGATCCAGACGTTCGGCGTATGGCCGTTCATCATCTCTTCCACGACACGGGCGGCGCGCGAATAATCGGGCTGATGCACCACCGCATCCTTGCAGTGAAACACCCAATGATAAGAGTTGGTCCCCTCGATCCGCACGCCGGTTTCGTCGCTGGCGACAACCGTCGCCTGACGGGGAATGGCTTTCGCCTTATCGGCCTCCATCTCGAACCCCGGATGGGAGCGGATAAACATATTCATCAGCGCGCCCTCGCTTACGATCAGTCCGAAAGCGTCGCGGAACATGAAGCGCAGACGCTCGTAGGAAAGCGC
>JARLJD010000189.1 GCA_031291395.1 Alphaproteobacteria bacterium
ACATAGTGCGAGCGATTTTCGATGCCCCAGTGGCCGCGAATGGCGGCGGCGGCTTGCTCTGCGCCGATGGGACGATTGGACAAATAGAAAGAGGTCTCGTTCGAGGTTTTGAAAAGACCGGTCGCCGGCTGGAACGCATGAACCGTGCGCTCGACGGCAATGATGGCGGCGACATAGGTCTCCCATTCGCTATCCGCCACGGCGGGCGCCGCGTCGAACACGCCGACGATCCGCGTTTCATGGCGATTGCGACACTTGTCGTCGATCGTTTGCGCGCCCGAGAGCAGCGGAGCCTTGCGGCAATGGGCCTCGACGCGCCCGCACAGGGTCGGCTGGTTTTCTTTCAGCTGAACGATCAGATGGGCGTTTGCAGCCGCCGCCGCCTCGAAAGTTTTTTTGGCAGTGCATGGCGTCGAGCGTGACGACGCGGTTTGCAAGATCGATTTCCGCAAAAAGCTTTTGCGCTGCAGGAATCTCGTTGGATTTCTCGTCGATTTCGATATGCGCCAGCACGAGCGCGCTGTCGGTCGCGAAGGCGCTCAAAATCTGCCTCGCCTTGGCGTCGTTGAAGGCGTCGAAACTGTTCTTGAGCGCCTTGCCGTCGAGCGCCAAAGCGCGAACGCCGGCAATGGTCTCGTCATCGTTGAGATTGCTGGCGTGATCGCGAAAAGCCGTTTCGACATCGCCGGCTTTCAACCCGTGCAGAATGAAACGAATCGACGTGTGCGCGGGCGCTTTCTTCCAACTGATTGCAAAGGCCACGTTCAGCTTTTGCCGATGAACCCGGATGAACGTGCGGATGCCGCGATAGGAGTTGGCTCCGCTCGCGACCGCCAGAATTGAAAACAGCAGAATATGCGGCAGTTGATAGAGCTTGCCCTCGGCGCGGCGTGGGTCGGGGATCGTCGCCAGCAATGAAAGAAAAATCTCGAATGATTTCATGGCGCCCTCCAGTCGAATCGGTCGCCAGACATAGATTCAGACAAAACTTCCTTTGTGAATCCTATTTCTCATCCGTAACTTAAAATACCCCGACCATGTTGCTCTAAAGACTCAATAAAGAGCGTTGAACAGCGCTGCGTCAAGCACACACCCGATCGGAGATTTGTCATGGACAACCAACAAGTGATCGCGACCTTGAATTCGCTACTGCAAACGACGAAGGATGGCTCGAAGGGTTTTCGAACCTGC
>JARLJD010000190.1 GCA_031291395.1 Alphaproteobacteria bacterium
AACGCAGCCGGCATAGCCGCGCAGCGTATGCTCGAGCCAGCCCACCGTCTCGGCGTCCAAATGGTTGGTCGGTTCGTCGAGGAGGAGGATGTCAGGGGCGTCCAGCAGCAGTTTGCACAACGCCACGCGGCGGCGCTCACCGCCGGAAAGATTGGTGACGCCCAGCTCGCCATCGGGGCAGCCCAGCGCGTCCATGGATTGATCGACCTGGCTGTCGAGATCCCAAAGGCCCTGGGCCTCGATCTCGTCCTGCAGACGCGACATCTCGTCGGCGGTCTCGTCGGTGTAGTTGGAAGCGATCTCGTTGTAGCGATCGACCAGCGCCTGCTTCTTGGCGACGCCCTCCATCACATTCTCGCGCACCGTCTTGGCGGCATCGAGTTGCGGCTCCTGCGGCAGATAGCCGACGCGCACGCCATCGGCGGCCCAGGCCTCGCCGGTGAACTCCTTGTCCATGCCGGCCATGATGCGCATCAAGGTCGACTTGCCCGAACCGTTGACGCCGACGATGCCGATCTTGGCGCCCGGATAGAAGGACAGCCAGATATCCTTCAAAACCTGCTTCCCACCGGGATAGGTCTTGGACATGCCCTTCATAAAGTAGACGAATTGCGGGCCGGCCATCGGAGCCATCCTTATGTAGAAGTGGAGCAGGATTGTGCGTTCTAGCGATGCACGATTGGTCGCGCAATGCGATTATTGCCCGAAAACAAATCTCTCCCATGCCGAGACGGCTCGGTTCACAATCCAGGAAGAGGCAATCTTATCGCGCAAAATCCAAATCCAAGCCGCCAGAGTCACAACCTGCAGTGAATTTGATCGCACTGAATTTGAGAAGAAATTTTGTAATGCCGCCACAATGGTTCTGCCCCATAGGCACAAAACCACGACTTCAATAACAAGGGCCACAGTCAGCAACACAAGAACAGTGTGCGGGCTAAATCTGGGGCCTGCGCCGGGCTCCCTCATTCTCGGGTCCAGTTGAAACAGGGTGGGGGGGGTAGTCTTCAAGCTGAACATAAGTGGACTAAACGAGTTTTTTGAACTTTCGGATTCCACTTCACGCAAAAGGCCTTCGTAAATCGTATCAAGCGCGTAAATGGCGGGGCGCGTCATGACTTTTCTCCCCGCAAATATGCAAGCGTCTTCTTGATTTCATATGCGGCATCACTTGGGGAAAGCGTCATAACAATCGAAGGTACGACTTGAAGCACTAGGTTTTCTCGACGAATCTTTATGACTTCGCGTATCGGCCAATATAAAAAAGCATCTACTAATACAGTGATTGACGCAATGTATGGGTTTTTAATCCAGTAGCTTACCAAAAGGACAAAGGCTCCCAGCACGAAAACCCCAGAACTCATAAAGAGAACTACGGTTTCAGCGCGACTGTTCTTTTGTAACGCGGAATCGACGCGGCTATTCACGTCATCAAGCTTCACGCGTGCCCCCATTGCTTTAAAATAGTAGCGTTAAACTTCACGCACTTGGCACACGCCCCCAGAATGATGCGGAGCTATCAGAATTTAATTTTGGCCTTGGAGAGCAGCGACACGGCGTTGTTGCCTGTCATCCCGCCATAATTCATCTGGTAGGAGGCGTTGGCCTGTAACGCCACCGAATCGCCGAAGAACTCGGTCTTATAGCCAAGCTCGATGTCGGTTTCCGGCGTCATATTGACGATTTTGTC
>JARLJD010000025.1 GCA_031291395.1 Alphaproteobacteria bacterium
CAGCTCAATATGATTTGATACCGCCTTGGATAAGGCCTTGAAGAATACTGTTTGCATCGGTCGCTCCATTTTTTGCAAGAAAACGAAGCGCCTTTATGAATCAATTCAGGGCTTTATCCAACTAGCGTCCAGTACTGTGCTCCTGAATGCTACTTCATGAAACGCTCCATCCGCATCGCGCAGCATAATACCAGCATTTCGCTCGAACCCGAATTCTGGGACGCGTTGAAGGCGATTGCGACGCGGGATAATATTTCGCTTAATGCGCTGGTGGCGCACGTCGATGCCGCGCGTTCTGGCAATTTGTCCAGCGCTCTGCGGCTTTATGTGTTGAAGCGGATAAAGGAAATCTGATGGAACACGCAATCGGCCTCGACATCGGCGGCAGCAAAATCGCGGGCGCGGCGTTCGATGAAAAGGGCAGGGAGCTTGCGCAGATCGCGCGGCCTATACCGGATTCTTATGAGGACTTTCTTGAAACCTGCCGCGTCGTTGTTTGGCAACTTGAACAAGCGCATGGGCAGGCGGATTCCATCGGCGTTTGCGCGCCTTATGCCGATGCCAATGTCTGCGCCAATCTGCCGTTTTTGGTCGGAAAGAATCTGCGCCGAGATTTGGAAATCCTTTTCTCCCGTTCCGTCCCCTTCGGCAACGACGCCAATTGTGCGGCGTTGGCCGAGGCGTTGGAAGGCGCGGGCAAAAATCACCGCGCCGTCTTCGGCTTGATTATGGGTACGGGGGTCGGCGGCGGTTTTGTTTTAAACGGGCAGGTGTGGGCGGGAACCAACGGCCTATGCGGCGAAATCGGCCATATGGCATTGCCTTATTACGAAGAGTCGGACGGTGAACGCGTCCCCTGCGGTTGCGGGCAAACCGGCTGCATCGAAAAACTTATTGCGGGCGCGGCGCTGGCGCGGCTTTATCAAACGTTGACGGGGCGCGAGGCCGATGCCAAGCAGATTGCAGAACAAGCGCGGCGCGGCGACGCCGACGCTTTGCGCGTTCTCGACCGTTATTACACGATTGTCGCCAAAGCGATGATCGCCGTTCTGCACAGCTTCGATCCCGACATCATAACGGTCAGCGGCGGATTGAACAGCCTACCGGGGCTATACGAAGAAGTCCCAAAACGCTGGGGGCGCTACGCCGTTTGCAAAAACCCCGCAACGAAATTCGTTCCCGCGACGTTTGGAGCAACGGCAGGGGTGCGGGGAGCGGCATTATTGGGGAAGAATGGATGAACAGTGTCGCCTACCGGCCCCGTGCTATGGTCATACCACAGAGCCGGCATGGCGCGCTTCTTGTTCAAGCGGAAGGTGATTCGGTAAGATAATATCAATCCCCGATCATCGTGAACCGAAGGAGTGTGAAAGATTCCCTCTCCCCCCTCTTGGGGGGAGAGGGTCAGGGTGAGGGGGGTGGTTGAGAGTCAGAGCTATACTTTCCGCCATCCCTCTCACCCCAACCTCTCTCCCCAAGAGGGGGAGAGGGGCTTTGTGTCGCTGCATCAGTGTTCATAATGATTGGAGATTGGTATAAAAACAGATTTACGCTCGTTTTCCTGCGTTACAACCCCTTCTGCCCCATTCCCAAAAACTTCTCATGCCGCGCGGCAACCAAGGCAGCGGGGTCGAGAGAGGACGCTTCCGCCAAAGCTGCGGCGATGGCGTCGCCCGTTCGGGCGATGATTTGTTCGGGGTTGCGGTGCGCGCCGCCGACGGGCTCTGGAATAATGCGGTCGATAATGCCCAGTTGCAGCAAGTCCTGCGCCGTCAGATGCAACGCCGCGGCTGCGTCCGGCGCATTCGCCGCGCTGCGCCACAAAATCGACGCGCAGCCTTCAGGCGAGATGACTGAATAAATCGCATGTTCCAGCATCAAAATGCGATCTCCTGCAGCCAGCGCAATCGCGCCGCCCGATCCGCCCTCGCCGATGATGCAGGTGACAAGCGGCACGGAAACGCGCAGGCAGACCTCGATCGACCGCGCAATCGCTTCAGCCTGCCCCCGCGCCTCGGCATCGACGCCCGGAAAAGCTCCGGCGGTATCGACCAACGTGATGATCGTCAGGCCGAAACGGTCGGCCAGATTCATCAGGCGTTGCGCCTTGCGATAGCCTTCGGGCTTGGCCATGCCGAAATTATGCTTGATGCGGCTTTCCGTATCGAATCCGCGTTCCTGCCCGATAACGACGCAGGGCGCGCCGCGAAAACGCCCAAGCCCGCCGACAATAGCCAGATCCTCGGCAAAAGCGCGGTCGCCCGCCAGAGGCGTAAAATCCTCGATCAATTCGCGGATATAATCGAGGCAATGCGGCCGGTCTGCATGCCGCGCGACTTGCACTTTCTGCGCGGGCGTCAGTCTAGTGTACAAATGATGCAACTGCTTGTCGACCTTGTCCTGCAACTTGCCGATCTCGGCGGCGATATTGACCCGCCCGCCGTCCGACAAATGCCGCAGCTCTTCGATCTTGGTCTCAAGCTCGGTAACGGATTTTTCAAAGTCGAGGGTTTGCATGTCGGGTTGTTATTAGTTTCCAAGATTGCTTTGCTACCACGTGGAGGGCGGGGAGGCAAATTTCAGAAAGATCACTGCAGCCGCAAAGTGTGTAATATCACCCAAAGCACGAACTGACTCGCGATTAAAGACTCCCCCTCCCCTTGAGGGAGGGGGTAGGGGGTGGGGGCGGTGCCGCAAAAGCTGTGTATGCTTTATGAATACGGCTCTTGCGTCCCCCCATCCCCCCGCCCCTTCCCTCGAGGGGAAGGGGAGTCCGCCGCTCTTGTTGCTTAGGCATGTCATTTCATCCGGCGGTTGGTATAACGGTAGAATATCTCTTTTTTATAATCCGCGATCAGAAAAAAACCATTAACCATAAGAAATCCTTCTGAAAGTATTTGCACTATAATATCATACGCAAACGTTTCCATTTACAAGGTTGGAGAAGAAGTTATGACAGAATTTCAAATACTGACAGCACCGGAACTGGTAGAGTTAGCAGAAAGAGTTAAAATCGCAGCGTTGCCGGAAAAAGTGCGCGAATCTTTTAGATCGGCAGCATTGCTGGAAATCTATGCACTGGCTGTTTCCACAGCAAAGACTGTGGGTGATAACGCAACAGCAGAAAAGGCACAAAGATGTGCGCAAGAACTGCTGGATAATGGAACTGGCAAAAACCGTGGCATTTGGGCTTTCCCATCGAAGATAGATGCTACGAAAACTAAAATTGCTAACGGCGTAAAAGGCGAGCACACCGTCGATTTTCTTCATGGGCACGATAAAGCATATGTAATTTTTGAGGAGTATACCGACCGTGTGGTTGGTCTGTCAAAAACAGGCCGCAGAAACCTTTTTGCCAAGCTGATTAAATTGGTTCGATAAATAAAAGGCAACGCCAGACGGTCACCGCCGCTTCCGTGTCGGAGCGGCGGGAGGCGTTTCCTTTTTCTTCACCATCTGCGGCGGCACTGGCAAAAAATCCTTGACGCGTTTGCCCATGCGCAATTTGCCTTCGGCGCATTAGATTTTCTTCTTAATATTCTCCCCTTCACCTCCTCGCGCCCGGCTTCTTCCTCGGCATCAATCCCACGATTTTCCCTACCAGCGGGATCGCTTTGACGAACGCGCTGAGGCGGTGTCTTCGGTATTCGCTTTGGACGTAAGACTCGGAATCGCAGTAACACAAATGCAAACTCATGCGCGGGCCTTTTTGGGGCAGGAAGCCGTGCCAGGATTTGTCGCTGGATTTGAACATCAGCATGCTGCCGAATTCGGGCGTGTATTCGAAGGCGTAATCCTCGCGGTCGGGGCCGTTCAGGATGCGCATACGGCCGCGCTCAAACGGCCATTCGCGCGTCAAGCCGAGAATGACGGTGACGACCTTGTGCCGCGAATCGGGATGCGCGTAGCCCTCGTTATATTGCCCCGTGGTGTTGCCCATCATCAGAAGGACGGGCGGATTGTTTCGCAGATCGAGATTGAATTTCTTTTCGACCAATGCGCGGAAACGCGCGCTGAGAAGCTCTTTGACCACGCCGTCAAATCTGGAACCATATTTCAGATTGGGCAGGCCATAGTTGCCGCGATCCGGAATATGCGGCGCGTCGGACAGCACCTCGTCGACGTAATAAGTGGGGATGGCTTTGGGAATAAAAGTCCATTCGTAAGGCTCGGCATTCACCGGCGCGGCGGCAATAGCGGCTTCATCGAGATAGGCGAAGGGGGATTCTTCATCGGACATTTTCGGCAAACCTTTCTTTAGAAAGCCGGTAAATTCGGCGCGTCGTGTTTGGCCGCCGCGATGCCCTCGATTTCAATCAGCCATTCAGGACGGCAAACGGGGGCTTCGACGATGACCATAGGCATATCGGGAAAACGCTCGCGCAAATAAGCAAAGACGCGCTCGTAATCGGCCGCGTCGCGCAGATAAACGATCATATACATCATGTCGTCGATCGTTGCGCCGCCCGATTTCAGCAGAACGTCGATGTTGACCAAAGCCCGCTCCAATTGGCGCATGACGTCGCCCAGATGCAATGTGTTGCCGCGGTTGTCGATGCTGGCCGTTCCTGAGATAAAATGATGCGCGCGGTCGGCATAGGCGATGCGGGTGCCGCGCTCGAACGTGACCTGATAATCGAAAGTCGGGCTCAGATAGTCGAAATCGTTCAGATACGTCATCTGCGCCGGATCAAGGTTCAGGATCGAATAGGCGTCCATCAACACCAGATCGAACTGGTGGTCGCATGCGCCTTCGATGCCGGTGCTGGCGATCCAATGGGTTTTCTCGGTCAGACCTTCGTCGGTGAACAAGTCGCGGCGGCTTTTGACCATACCGCGATAGAACACGTCGACATCCTTGATATATAGCCACGTCCTAACGCAGTGATCCTTCAGCGTACTGCCGTAATGCTTCAACATACCCGTCAAATCGCCAAAAACTTCGCGGGTTTGAAGTTCTTCGGAAGACGTCGCCGCGCGCGCGCCGCTGCACAGCCGCGTGCTCCACAAATAACGCAGCCCGTTTTTCTCGATCAGCAGATGATGCGGCGATACGCGTTTCTTGACGACAGGCGCGGCGCTTTCGATCAGATAGGCGATCAGCGCGACCTTCGCGTAAGGCATCGGCGGCTGCCGCACGACCGAAACGGCGACGGGATTTTGCTTGGATTCTTTATACAGCGGGCTGGCATAAAGTTTTTCCGCCTGATTGATCGGGTCGCTGAGGAAGATGCGTTTGAAGATAACGGAGTCCGGATTCAACCCCAGCTCTTTCAGCGCCTCACTGTAACGCGCATGCACAAAAGCCAGTTGCTCCTCGAAAACCAGCGCGCCCGGCGCGGTGATCGAAAGGAAATGTTCGACGTCTCCGTTTGCGCCGCTGAAACTGCGGTGGGAGGTTGTTGTATCGGTATGCATAGGGGGCGAAAGCCTTTCTGATTTTGATCCGCCTTATTCATAGCCTGATTAAATGCGGTCTTCAACCCACGCCAACCCCTCCCGCCCGTGCAGAAAGCCGTTAACATAAGGGATATCCCCCGTCAGCTTTCTCAATTTCTTTTCCGATTCCTCAACCTCGGCTTGCCCGTCAAGGACGGCGCGATAGATTCTGGCGACTTCGACCATATCAACGTCCTGCGGCGAGAGGCGGAAGTGGGTGACGCCCATTTTCTGAAGCGTGGCGAGATCGCGTAGCAAAACCGCGTAGCCATGCGACAAAGTTTGCGTGCCGTTGACGGTCAGGATCGGCTGGCCGTCGACCGTATCCGCCGTCAGGCCGTCGGGATGCCGCCCGCATACGAACTGGCAGCCGTCCTTGTGCCGCCCGTGCGCCCGCGCGCTATAGCAACGCATCGCGACGGACAAAGGCTGGCGGCCAAAGACCTGAATTTCGGTTTCGGTTTTTCCGGCGATGATCCCGATCGATTGCGCCGGAATTTCCACCGGCAAAACGATGCGCGTAGCGTTGCCGCGGATCAGAAAATCGCGCGCGCTTTCGTTAAACACATTGATAAAAGGCCCGATGACATGCGGCTTTCCCGCCAAAGCCTGCAGGCAAGCGACATCGTTGGCCTCGATCAAAAAACCCGCTTTGACGCGGTCTTTGATTGCTTTCATCTCGCGGTCGGACGTCACCAGCGCGAGCGTGGAGAGAACGACTTCCTTGCCCGCCTTGCGCAAACGTTCAGCTATGGGAAACAGCATGTCCTCAAAAAACACCTCGCGTTTCGAGCAAACGACCTCGCCCAAATAAACGCAGTCAATCGCGGCTTCGTCTGCGATGCGGAAATAAAAATCGCGGCGTTTGTCGGCAGGCCAGTGGAAGAACAGGGGACCGAGGGTGAGGCGGGGCGTTTTTTTCATTGGCTTAGGGGCTATCTATAAATAAGTGAATCAATTGCTTTGACATCCAGCGCAATACTGTAGCGTGTTGCGCTGTTGATCCGAAGCACTTTTTATAGACGCCGCCTTACGTCAAAGAAATCATTCCAATCCGCCATGTGGATTGCGACACGCAGACGGCATAGGAAAGACGAGAATGTGCCGCATTCAGAAAAACTGCCGATCCGTTTTTTAACGGAAGCGCAAGAACTGCTGATTTTGGCGTGGGAAAAAAGCGGCTCGATATTCTCCGAGACTATGGCATTATTCTGCCGCCAGATTATTTCGAGCCGTAGATTATGATGAAAGTGTTTTAACCATAAATTCCCCGTGCTTTTTCCGGTTTTCTGCCTTACTTTACCTGTTAAGAATTCCAAATAAGGAGAAACAATTATGACTAGGCCTCAAGCAACAGCGGGCGAAACTTGCGCCGACCAAACGGCTGCCGTTCCCGCGAATACAAACACTCTCAGTGTTGTTAACGCTGCCGATGTGGATCGTGCATTGACTATTATAGATGAGAAACTGGCCGGTCTTGAAAACGCTCCGCTTGTTAAAGTGGCGGGGTTAATAGCCGAATTGCGGACTAAGGTGACCGATATCAGAGGGCAAATGGCAGGCGCGGCGGTCGAAGCCGTTAGGCGCGAAGCAGATAGAAAAGTAGAGATTACCGGAGCGCCAGCGATCATTGTGCGGAGAAGCATCGGCGAGCTTATCAGCCGTGGTGAGCTTCGACCGGGGCAAAAGCTTCCGGGACAGGACATCATTCTCGCCAAAGTTTGGGAACCCACCAACCGATGCGGCGAAAGCCTCGGCAAAATTATCGCCAGTTTTGGCGCCCCCGAAAATCTGCCCGGCGACTCTGCGTGCTTTAACCGGAACATTGTGACGATTGGTAATCTTATAGGCTGGCATGGCCATGACGGATGGAAATTTGATCCAAAGCGTTACGGAACACAAAGCTATGAGGATGTGCGTTTTGCAAGTTATCGGGACGGCAGTGGTTTCGATTTATGGGCTGTAGGGGAATTGCCTGTTGTGAATGGTCGTGATCGCAATCAAAATATCGTAGGCAATCCATCTGAAAATATGCTTGCCCTTAACGAGAAAAGCGACTTAACAAACTTTGTAACGATTAGCGGTTCTGACAACGCGAAGTGGTTGCAGTCCTGCACGGAGAGCTGTGGCAATAAGAGCTGCGTGTACACGGTCCGTTTCCCGGACGGCTCAGTCGATCGGGACTATAAGGACGAGAGTTCCAACAATTGTTCTTGTGTCCGGCCTGTCGTGGCGCTGGAGCTTAGCCATTTAGTCATTTAATTATTTTCTTTGACTTTTTATCACTTTTTAATGTCGCGTTTCTGCAGTCTAAGGCGGCGTCAATTAAAAAGTGCTTCGGATCAACAGCGTAACAGCTACAGTATTGCGCTGGATGTCAAAGCAATTGATTCACTTATTTATAGACAGCCCTTAACGTTTTTTCGGCGGTCGGCAGTTTACGAAGAGAGGCGACGAATTTTTGAGAATATCTAAGATTCATCTGCTGCGGCAACTTTTAGTTCTTTGATGATTTCTTCGGCCGATCGAAAGGGCGTCTTTTCGGTCTCTTTCTCTGCCGCCAAAACGCCCTCTTCAAACTCTTTCGTGAAGCCATTGTCGGTCAATCGCCGCACGGATACCAGCACCGACACGTCTTCCTTCATGTTTCCGCGCAGTTGCGGCGGCAGTTCGCCCGCCTTGATTGTTTTTTCAATGATATAACTCATTGCGCCCTCCTTTCCGACCGGTCGACAGAAAACGACGACCGCGGCGAATACGTTACCACTGTATCAGAAAACATAAAACAAATCATCTCCACCCCTTCTTATAAGCCCCAAACGTCTCCCGCCCGCCTTCCGCAATACTCTTCAAATCCCCCGCGAAAGATTCCGTGCTTCCCTGCGCCAAGGCGTCCAGCGCCTTGCGGAACGCCCCCACCACCTGCGCGACATAGGCTTTGCTGCGTTGCCGCCCTTCGATCTTCAACGCGGTAACGCCCGCGGCTTTCAACTGCGGCAGGATGTCGATCGCGTTCAGCCCAATCGGTTCCTCGAACAAATAGGACGCTTGCCCCTGCGTTACATACCGCCCTTTGCAAGGGGTGGGATAGGGCGCGGGTTCATCCTTGGCGAACTGGTTCAGCGTGACGTCGCCGAGGCAGGATTTCATGCAATCGCCGCATTCTTTATAAGCGACGTGGCTTGCGGGCGCGCAGACTCCCTCGCTGGTGGGCGAAAGGCCGGTCATATAGGAGGACAAAAAGCACCGCCCCTCCGACATCGGGCCGACGCTGCCGAAAGCGAAAACCTCCGTTTCCATTTTCGTTTGCTTGATGAGCGCGGCGACGTCTTCAATCGACAAAACGCGCGGCAAGACCACGCGCTTGACGTCGAAACGCTCGCGGTAAAAAGCGATCGACAGCGCGTTGGCGGCAGAAGCCTGCACCGACAAATGCCGCCGGACGGAAGGGTGATGCTTTGTGGCGTAATCCAGAACGCCGATGTCGGCCATAATGATCGCGTCGGCTTTGGCCGCCGCCGCGTTGTCGATTGCCTGATGCCACGGCTTTTCGTCTCCGGCGCGGGGAAAGGTGTTGATCGCGATCAAAACTTTGCGCCCGCGTTCGTGGGCATAACGCACGCCCTCAATCATCTCGTCCTGATCGAAATTCAATCCGGGATAATTACGCGCGTTGGTGCAATCGCGATAGCCGCAATAAATCGTGTCGGCTCCGGCATCGATCGCGGCGCGCAAGGAAGCGGGCGTTCCGGCGGGGCAGACGAGTTCAAGATAGGGCGCGGTCATCGGCGGCTTTCCTCGCAAATTTCCTCGACGCGCGATCTTACGCGCAGCGCAAGCCTGTCGACAAGAACGATCGCCCGACGCGCCGGAAACGCAAACGGGCCAAGCCAGCCTGTGGCATCGTCCAGCAAGTTAATCTCCTCGCGGTCGATCGTATTGCGCAGGGCGACGACGACGCCTGTATCGCCGGTTATTTCAATCCCGCGCGAGAAAAACAACGTATCGCCGTCGCTGCGTCCTTCCAGAAGATCGAGCAAGGCTTCCAGCTTTCCCTTGATGCAGGCTGAACAAGGCTGCGGCGCGTTCGGAACCACCGTCAACGAAACCCCGTCTTTCCCATAAGCCAAAATGAAGCGATGCGGCAAGTCGGTCGGCTCGATGCGAACGACGGCGGGATTCAGCCGTAGCAAGTTTTGGAACAGCTTGGGATGTTCGCGCCGCATCCCGCACATCAAAACCTCGATCATCCGTTGCAGCATCGCCACAGGCATCATCCGCAACGCGGCGCGCGCAAGGGGAGAAGGAAGGCGATCTGGTGGCATGTGAGGAATCCTGTTTTGAAGGGGTGGTGACGGGTTAAGGCGACGTGATGAAATCTGTTTGACGGTTAAAAATAATCGCGACGCAAAAACGGCGGAATCCCCTCCCCCTCTATGGGGGAGGGTTAGGGTGGGGGTGATGTTTGAAGGTGTGTGGAATCTCGCCACAAGAACCGTCTTTTAATTTGCAAAGATATTCCTTGCAGCCATTTCCCAAACATGAACACCACCCCCTCCCTAACCCTCCCCGCGAGGGGGAGGGGATTCTATCGCTTTTGCGGCACCCGTTTGTCTAACTCATTTCTTCACACCGGCTGAGCTTCGACAGAAGACTATGGCCCGAATCATCCATGACTTCACCAGAAAAATCTTTCGCAATTTTCCAAGGGAAAAAACCAATTACATCGCTTCCGGCAAAGAAAAACGGAAAACAGCCTGCGCCATTGTCGCGCTGCACCATGTGCGGGAAGAGGAAGGCAGGCGCAGGTCGTTTTTTGCCCTATAACAGGACAGGGACTTGATTGTGTTTCCAAAAACCCGCGTCCCGATTTTGTGTGCAGTGCGGCATTTTTCGTCTTTATCCAAATCAAATCAAAACATGTGCGCTGCACACAAAAAACAGCGCTGTTGTTAAGCAAAAAACAACCATATCGAATTGAATCCGCGAAAAAATAAATGTATAAGACGGCTCCCGCCCTACAGGAGTGCCCGATCATGCCAGCCAGTTTGCGCAAAAGCGTTTATCAGGATTGTCCAGCCCCAAGGGAAGAACACATGACCGTTGTCGTTCAATTGCCTGTCACTGAAAATGCGTGGCGGAGTTTCCGCGGCGAGGAATGGAAATCCCGCGTCGATGTCCGCGACTTTATCCAGAAAAACTATACGCCGTATGACGAGGATGAATCCTTCCTCGCCGCGCCAACAGCGCGAACCAAGAACTTGTGGGAAAAACTATCGCTTCTTTTGCAAGAGGAACGCCGGAAAGGCGTGCTCGACATTTCGACCGACAAGCCCGCCTCGATCACCGCGCACGACGCCGGTTATATCGACAGGGACAACGAAATCATCGTCGGCTTGCAAACGGATGCGCCGCTGAAACGCGCGATCATGCCGAACGGCGGCTTGCGTATGCTTCAGGCGGGTTTCGCCGCCTACGGCTACAAAATGGATCCTGTGGTCGAGGAAATCTGGACGAAACACAGGAAATCGCACAATCAGGGCGTGTTCGATGTTTACAGCCCCGAAATCGGCGCGGCGCGCAAATCGGGGATTATCACCGGCCTGCCGGACGCTTATGGGCGCGGGCGCATCATCGGGGATTATCGCCGCGTCGCGCTTTACGGCACCGATTTCCTGCGTCAGGAAAAATTGCGCGAATATCACGAAATCGACGACGCGGTTTTCGACGACAAGACTATTCGCCTACGCGAGGAATTGTCCGAACAATACCGCGCTTTGGACGAATTGAAACAAATGGCCGCCACATACGGCTTCGACATCAGCCGCCCGGCGGTCACGGCCAAAGAGGCCATTCAGTGGACTTATTTCGGCTATCTCGGCGCGGTGAAAGAGCAGAACGGCGCGGCGATGTCGCTGGGGCGCGTTTCGACTTTCCTCGATATCTATATCGAAAAGGATTTGAAGGAAGGCGCGCTGACCGAAGCGCAAGCGCAAGAGATGATCGACGATCTGGTCATCAAGCTGCGCATCGTGCGTTTCCTGCGCACACCCGAATACGACACGCTATTCTCCGGCGATCCGACATGGGTGACGGAATGCATCGGCGGCGTAGGCCTCGACGGACGCGCCCTTGTGACCAAAAGCAGTTTCCGTTTCCTGCACACGCTGACCAATTTGGGCGCAGCGCCTGAGCCAAACCTCACGGTTTTGTGGAGCACGCAACTGCCGCGCGCCTTTAAAGATTACGCCGCCAAAATCTCGATCGAAACCAGCGCGATCCAGTATGAAAACGACGACCTGATGCGTCCTCACTGGGGCGACGATTACGGAATCGCCTGTTGCGTCTCCGCGATGCGCATCGGCAAGCAAATGCAGTTCTTCGGCGCGCGCGCCAATTTGGCCAAAGCCTTGCTTTACGCCATTAACGGCGGCGTGGACGAAAAAACCGGCGTTAAGGTCGCGCAAGGATTCGCGCCGATTACATCGGACGTTTTGAAATACGACGAGGTGATGCCGAAGCTCGACAAGATGATGGACTGGCTCGCCAAAACCTATGTCAAGGCGTTGAACTGCATTCATTACATGCACGACAAATATGCCTATGAACGCATCGAAATGGCGCTGCACGACCGCGATATTCTGCGGACAATGGCTTGCGGCATCGCGGGGCTATCTGTCGCGGCAGATAGCTTGTCGGCGATCAAATATGCCAAAGTCTCGGTGATCCGCAACCGGCAGGGGCTTGCCGTCGATTACAAGATCGAAGGCGACTACCCCGCCTACGGCAACAACGACGACAGAGCGGACGGCATCGCGGTTCATCTGGCCACTAGCTTTATGGACAAGATCAAGGCGCAGCCTAGTTTCTATCGCGACTCGACTCCAACCCAATCGATTTTGACGATCACCTCGAACGTCGTTTACGGCAAGAAAACCGGCAACACCCCCGATGGCCGCCGCGAAGGCATGCCGTTCGCCCCGGGCGCCAACCCGATGAACGGGCGCGATGTGAAAGGCTTTGTCGCGGCGGGCGCGTCGGTGGCCAAGATTCCCTATGCTTGCGCGCTGGACGGCATCAGCTGGACGGCGTCCGCGACGCCGGATTCTCTGGGGCATGGGATGGACGAACGCAAACGCAACCTCGCCAACTGCCTCGACGGGTTCGCAATGGCCGAGGGTTTCCACGTCAACGTCAACGTCTTCAGCCGCGAGACGCTTGAAGACGCGATGGAACACCCGGAACTTTACCCGCAATTAACGGTGCGCGTCTCCGGCTACGCCGTCAACTTCGCCAAACTGACCCGCGAACAGCAGATGGACGTGATCAGCCGGACGTTTCACCAGTCGATGTAAGGGAAAGCCCTCCCCCTTTATGGGGGAGGGTTGGGTGGGGGTGATGCACAAAAATAAAAACAACATTCCCCCAAAGGACGACGCCCCCACAGGCTACCTCCATTCCGTCGAAAGCGGAGCCGCCGTCGACGGCCCGGGCATGCGCTTTGTTTATTTTATGAGCGGCTGCATGTTCCGCTGTCAGTATTGCCACAACCCCGACACATGGAAGATAGGCGGCGGGCGCAAAGTTACGCTGGATGAGGCATTGGACGAACTCCGTCCCTATCGGAAATTCCTGAAATTCGCAGGCGGCGTGACGATCTCGGGCGGAGAGCCTTTGGTTCAAGCGCGCTTTGTCGGCGAATTGTTGCGGCGCATCAAAAAAGATTTCGACCTTCACACCGCGCTCGATACGCAAGGCTTTCTGCATGCGTCCGTTGACGACGCGTGGTTCGACGCCGTCGATCTCGTCCTGCTCGACATCAAGCACAGCGATCCGGAAAAATATCTGAAACTGACAGGGCAGGCTTTGCAGCCGACGCTAGATTTCGCGCAGCGCCTTGCGCGTCTGCAAAAGAAAATAGGACTGCGCTATGTGCTTGTCCCCGGCCTGACCGATGACGACGACGACATTTTGCGTCTGGCCGATTTTCTGGCGGGGCTTGGCCCCGTCCTCGAACGCGTCGACGTCTTGCCCTTCCACCAATTGGGCGCGTTCAAATGGAAGGAACTGGGGCACGACTACCCCCTTGAACACACCCAACCGCCTTCGATTGAAGCGATAGATCATGCGCGGTCGCTTTTTGCGTCCAAAAACCTTATAACACGATAAGAAAACGCATAAAAATCCATCCAATAATGCAACAATCTGCAATTAATAATCGAAATTAAGAAATCATAAACCATTGATTCATATAATAACCCATATTCTGCGATTTATTGCTCTATCATATAGTTTTAACGTGTTGTTTTGCGATGATGAAAGAATACGAGATATCGACAATCAAATAGCCGGGATGGGGAGCCCTATACCCTATGTTCGATATTATCACCAGATTCTCACATGCGCGCATTCTTGTGGCCGATGATAGCGTTTTCGATCGCCGCCTTATTTTGACAGCCCTAAAGAAATTAGGGTTTTCCCGCATAGACACGGCGGACGACGGAGTCGAGGCTTTGCAAAAAACCCACGATCTCAGGCCGGACCTCGTTCTTTTGGATCTGCGTATGCCAAATCTGGATGGCTTCGGTTATTGCGAGGCGGTGCGCAACGACAGCGAATTGCCGCGCATGCCAATCATCGTTCAAACGGCGCTAGGCGATCGCGCGTCGCGTTTGCGCGCATTGGCTTGCGGAGCCGACGATTATCTGACCAAGCCCCTTGATATGGACGAGCTTTCCCTGCGCATCTGCGTTCAAATCGAACGGTATTTCATGATGCGCGATCTGGAAGATATGTGCGGTTATCTGAAAATGGAGGTGGAACAGTGCAGGAATATGCGCCAGCACGTCCATCAAACGGAATTGCCCGCCCATTGTCGGCGTTTTTTCGATAACCACTACGAAGTTCTGGAACAGCTGGCGCATCTTCCTACTGTTTTGTAGGAGCGGCTTCCAGCCGCGACTGTTGACGTAAAAAAAAGAGGTCGCGGCTGGAAGCCGTGCCTGCGAAAAAACGCAAAAAAGGCGGAAGAAAATCTTCCGCCTTTTCTTTATGCGTAAGAACTCAAGACATTATTTCGACGGCGCAAGCGCTGGCGATGGCGGAGCCCCGGCACCGGGCTGAGCCGACGGTTGATCCCGAACGTCAATTCCCGCCTTCTTCAGCTGTTCGATAATGGTCTCGGCATTCTTGTCGCCCTGCTGGGAGAGCTTCAAGGTTCCGACGGCCAAAGCGTTGACCTGAGTCTTGACTTTACCCACTTCCTCCAGCGGCTTTTCCTGCTGCGTATAGGCTTCGCCTAACGCCGTGCGGTCGCCGACCAGAGCGGATGTCTGGAAGCCAAGAAATGCCACCACGACGAAGGAGAGGAGAAAAAGGGGCAGAAGCATCTGCGTTGAAGTGATTTTTTCGTGGCTCATTGTTATCTCTCCTCTTTCTTTTTCTCTGACTTTTCAGCAGATTTTTCGGCGACAGGCTCGCTTTTCAGCTTAATGCCCTGCGACGATAAAAGATCGCGCAACTGAAGATCGTTGTTCTTGACCGCCGCTTCCGCCATTGCCTGAACGAGGCTCTGGTTAAGCTGGCCCAGCGCTTGCCCTCCGGAAATGGCGTTCTGACGCGCGGCGACTTCCGTCTGCTGCGCGCGGTTGGCGTTGGAGATAGAGATGTTCACGACCAGCAACACCAAGGCAACAGCGCTGAACAGCACGGATGCCCAATAGGGAACTTTTTCACTCATGGTTTGATTTCCTCCGAACCCAGGGAATAGAAGAGAAGCGTAAACAAGCAAGGTGTAAACGGCTATCATGTATAAACTTGATTCGCAAGGAGCATGAAAAAGTGATCCCAAATATATCGTTCCTTGTTGTCGCCACCGTCGCAGCAGGCGTAGCTTTTGATTTCGTCAACGGCTTTCACGACGCGTCGAATTCCATCGCGACGATCGTGGCGACGCGCGTTTTGAAACCTCGGCAGGCCGTTCTATGGGCGGCGTTCTTTAACGTCGTCGCGGCGTTTTTCTTCGGCACCGGCGTCGCCAAAATGGTGGGATCGGGGATGATCGCTCTGGATTTTGTGACTCCTCTGGTCGTTCTCTGCGGCTTGATCGGGGCGACGATTTGGGGGCTTATGACTTGGCGGCTCGGCTTGCCGAGCAGTTCCTCCCACGCGCTTATGGGCGGCTTCGCCGGTTCGGCTATGGCAAACAGCGTAATGAAAAACGGTTGGGGCGCGATAGGCGATCCCATTCTTGCCGCAGGCTGGACAAAGGTGCTGGCGTTTATCGTCCTCGCGCCGATTATGGGGCTCGTTCTGTCCTTTGCGTTGATGAAGGCTTTGCGCTTTTTCGACTTTAAAACAGCGAGACAAGCCCCTCTCCCCCCACTTGGGGGGAGAGGGGGTGGGGTGAGGGGGGCGGTTGGGAGTTATGTTGCGACTCCTCGCATCCCCTCTCACTCTTTCCTTCTTCCCCCAAGCGGTGGGAGAGGGAAAGATTCTTTGTACCGGCGCGGCCAGCTTCTATCCTCGGCGTTTCTCAGCCTGATGCACGGCAGCAACGACGCGCAAAAAACGGCTGGCATTATAACAGGCGCGCTTGTGTCGGCGAAAATCTTGCCGTCTTTCGACATCCCTTTATGGGTGCTCGGCTTATCTTATGCCACGATGGGGCTGGGAACTTTACTCGGCGGCTGGCGCATCGTCCGAACGATGGGTCATCGCCTGACGCGGTTGAAACCGGAAGGGGGAGTCTGCGCGGAAAGCGCGGCGGCGCTATCCATCCTGTTCGCCACGTTGCTCAATCTTCCCGTTTCCACCACCCACGTCACGACCGGCGCGATTCTCGGCGTCGGCGCGGCGACCGACCCCCAAAAAGTCCATTGGTCCGTTGGCCGCCGCATCGCCTGGGCATGGGTTGTCACTATTCCGATGGCAGCCTTTGTCAGCGGGTGCATTATGGCGGCAGTAGTGGCGCAGGGAGGGTGAAAGCCGCTCCTACGAACAGACGCTCTGCTTGAACGCCATGATCTTTACTCCACCCGCCCCGCCGTCCCGTGCAACGACCGTGTGGTTTGTTCGACCCAGCGGGCGCGGGCTTCAATGTCGTGGCGGCTTGGGCCGCTCATAACCAACAAATCCTCGCGGGGACGGCGACTGTCTCCCGTTTGTTCGCGCTCCAGCAGATCGTTCAGGGAGGCGGGAAGGCGACCGTTTTCAATCTGGCCGCTGCCGATGCCATGCGATTCGTCGCCGGATTCGCCGAAAAACAACTCCTCGGCGGTTTTGTTGGGGAAATTCTTCATCCACGGCGATTTCAGCAATTTCTGCATGTCGGCGGAAAGCCACGGCAAATTTTCCAGAACCTCGCCGAAAAGTACGATCAGGCCGCTGATCGTGCGCTCGTCATGCTCTTGCAGGTCAGAAACTGAATCAGTCGGCGAGGCAGACTGATCGAGCAGGGGATGGATGCGGTGAAGCAGCTTGATAACGAAGTCGTTTTTCCGTTGCCGCTCGGCTTCTGCCATAAAAACGTCGATATGGGGCGGTTTTTTATAGACATGAACGCAACGGGTCAGCTGGTCGACAACGACCTCCGCCCAAGATTGCCATTCCTCTAAGCCCGGTTTTTGTAACTGCGGCGCAGCCATTGCAGACACTCCTCTTTCAGTAACCATAGCGCGAAAGACGGTTTTTTGCAAACAGATCCGGTTTGATCCGGTTTGAGATCCGGTTTGTGTCTTACCACCCATCAAATTTCTAAAAAACGTCATTCCGCAAAATTTTCTTTCGCGCCATTCCTAACCTTTGCGGTTGAACAGCAATGTTTCTGGCGCGAAAGAAAATTTATGCGGAATCCCATTGGGTTTTTATTCCATTTGAACGCTATGAAGAACAAGGGACGAGCGATGGGGAAAACAATACCCAGTTTCACTTATTTTCTCACACCGACAACTTTCTCAAAAAAACATCTTGCATTCATCCCACACATAGGATATGATCCCTCCTGCATCCTCAAAAAAAGGATGCCTGATCGTCCGTCGATCCCCGCCAAGCCATGGATTGCGGAGAAGCCGTCGGACTTTCAGGGTCGTTGTGCGCAGCCTTGGCAAGGCTCCCGGGAAAACGCCCATTGTTTTGGTATGAAAAAAGGAAGGCAAGGCGATGATAAAGACTTAAAACGAACCAGACTTCAACCAGCGCCGCAATTCCGCATATTCACCGTCCTGCGGCGTGATGAAGCCGTGCCGCATCATAAAATCGGCAACGACCAAATTGCAGTTGAACTTGAATTTGTCGGTGTCACGAACCAGCGCGGCGACTTCGGGCAGGGGCATCAGCGTGAAAGACGCGACCTCGCCGTCCGTATTCCGCGGCGTAAAGCTTTCCGAAAGCTCAAGGTCATAGATAAACAGCGTATCAGTGCGCAGCCCCTCCGGCCGTTCCAGTACATAGCCGATCTCGCCCGCTTTGCGTGCCGTCAAAGCGAGATCCCTGTCGATCCCCGCTTCCTCCCACGCTTCCTTGCATAGATTCTGTTCGGGGCTAAGCCCGATAGGCTGGCCGCCGCCGATCATATTGTCCAACTGGCCGGGATAGGCCTGCCGATTGGCCGCGCGCTGGCCAATCCACAGATAAATGCCGTCCCTCTTGCGCACAAAGCCGTTGACATGCACGCCCCAAGCCCTCACGCCAAACCACGGCACGGCGGCGCGGTCAAGCTGCGCCACAGGCGCGTCGTCCCATTTCTCGACCACGGCATACAGCTCGCCATGCAAAGGCTTGCCGTATTTTCCCGCAATGGCTTGCGTCGCCTCTCTCAAAGCCTCGCTGCGCGCGGCAAAATTCCCGAAATGTGCCGCCAGCGCGATTCCGCCGTCCCGCGCCTCAAAAAATCCGGTTTCCCTAACCAGCGAAGCGGCAAGCCCTTTCCCCATAAACCCATAACGCCTGCCGCCGATATAAAACGGGATAAAACGGCAAGGATCATGCCGGTTGCAAGCGACAAAATGACGAACGTAACCGCGGGATGAAGGCAAGGTATACTCCGTCTTCCTAAAGACCCGAAAGTTGAGGCGCAAAATTCATCCGGAATCCTATTTGTTTTCTCACATCTGTTTGTGCGGCGCCCAATTTTATTGAGTCAAAACGGTAACAGGCGCGATAAAAGCGAGTCAAGACGGAAGAAAACGGATTGCCTGACTTTACACGCCCGATGAGATGACGGTTCGAGAAATTCCTACTGCGGAGATTTTATTCGCGATGTGGCCATGCGCGCTGAAAACGCGCCCCACAACGTCTCTCCGTTTGATTCCGCAGGGAAGCGTTGGAAAATATACTTAAGTGTTCCTTGTCACGCATTAATCTTTTGCTTAGGCTTTTGTGATATAGCATCCACTCGAATCGAGTGGTACCATTAAGGGAGATCAGCCTATGCCGAATAGCCTCATACGCGCTAAAATACAGGAAGCCTTTGCTGCGGCGGGGCACAACAGGCATGATGCCCACAAGCTTTTGCTGACATGGGCCTTGCGCGACCCCGCTTTGCTCTTGGCGATGACCAAGCCGCATTTGAAGGCGATTGCCACAGGACATATCGATCATTATGTGCGCGAGCTTGCCGAAGGAGGACATGAAGAGGGCGACAGCGAAAGGTTGTCGCGCTCGACGATTGAAGATATCGTGGCCTCGGCCTCGATGCGCGCCCCCGGCGATAAACGCCGTTCCTCGGCCGTCCCCCCGCCAAAATCAACCGAGCGGCAAGCGTCGACAATGCGCAAACTGGCGGCGGCGTTTACAAGGAAGAAGAAATAGAAAGCTAAGGGCTTGAGCAGGGAAAGACATCCTGCATGAATGCGCTTTCTTGCAGCGCGCCGCCATTTCTGACTCGCAAAAACAGAGCCGCTTATTCCCCCAAGTTACTAAACAGAATGACGGTTGTTTTTGCATGCTAATTGTGTAGATATCTTTAATCTTCCCTCGATGTTTGACTTAATCCTGCTGGCAGCCTGAAATGAAAAAACCGATCAGAATCCTTCTTGTCCTTTTCGCCGTGATCGTCGTGGTCTTCGCCGGGCTGGCGGTTTTTATCAGCACGCTGGATGCCGATCAATATCGTCCGCAGCTTGTTGACATGCTAAGCAAAAAAACAGGTCGCGCGGTTAAAATCAACGGGCCTATTGCGTTCTCTCTGGGGATGGAAGGCCTGCGGATTTCCGCTCAGGAGGCATCCCTTGCCAATCCCGTCTGGGCCAGCCGCCCGCTTATGGCGACGATAGGCAAATTCGAGCTGAGCGTCGGCATGCTGCCGTTTCTGGAGCATCGCATCTTGGTCAATGAATTGAAGATTGAAAACGCCGACATTCTTTTGGAAAGCAACGCGGCGGGACAGCATAATTGGGATATGGGCAGCGCCGCGCCCGCGCCGGTTCAAGCCCCGAATGCGCCGTCTTCCGCGCATGCGCCAAACGAGGCTTTAAGCATCGACAACCTGTCGATCGTCAACAGCCAGTTGGCGCTGCGCCAAACCGACGGCAAAATCGACAGCATCAACGTCGCGTCTTTGAATCTGGGCATGCACGGCACAGGCGCGGAATTGACGGTGAAGGGCGATATCGACGGCGCGCCGCTAACGACAACCATTAAAACCAACATCGTCGATTTGCTCAGCAAAGCCCAATTTACTTTCGACGCCGACGCGACCTTCAACACCCTTCATTTCGCGGCGCAGGGTAAAGCCGATAGCGGCGACAGCAAAGCCGACATCTCGGCCTATGAGCTGGACGCTGGCAAAACCAAAATCACCGGCGATTTGTCCGCATCGTGGGGGGGAGCGCGTCCGCAATTGCGCGGCGCGTTGAACAGCGATCATCTCGATCTCGCCGATTTAGGGACAAGTGAGGGCGCAAGCGTCGACGGCGCGCCGACGACTTCCGCCGTCCAACAGACGGCGGCCAAAAAACGCCTGTTCAGCGATTCTCCCCTGCCGTTTTCGGCTTTGAAAGCGGTCGATGCCGATCTTAACCTTTCCGTCGGCGAATTTGTAGTCGGCAAGGGCGCTTTGAAGCAGGTTACGGCCAGATTACTGCTTTCGGCAGGCAACCTGACTTTGTCGCCCCTCAAGGCCAAAATCGGCGCTGTTCCTGTCGATGTTCAGCTCAAGCTTAACGCCGCGCAAACTCCCGCGCATTTGGATTTGGGCGTGGTCGGGAAGGACGTCGATTTGGGCGATGTGCAGAAACTGCTCGACATGTCGGCTTTTCTGACTGGCAAGGCCGGAGCCAATATCCAGCTGGAAGGCGACGGCAATAGTGCGCACGACATCGCCTCCAGCCTTGGCGGGGTCGTAACCGTCACGGCGGAAAAGGGAGAAATTCTGGCCGCGGCAGCCACGGGGGTGTCCACGGCGCTGGCGGCTTTGTTAAGCGGCACAAGCGGCGACGTCGCGCTTCATTGCCTTGCGGCGCGCTTTATCGTCAAAAACGGCATCGTGACCGACAACGGGTTGTTGATCGACTCGGCGGCTTCGACGGTGGCGGGCAGCGGCTCGGCCAATTTGAACAGCGAAACGATCAACATGACGCTGCGCGGTAAAACCAAGCTGGTCGATGTCGGCGGCCTTGTTCCGGCCTTGCAGATCAGCGGCGATCTGGCCGATTCCCGTTTCTCGGTCGATGCCAAAAGCGTTGTCAACAATGTCGTTAATTCTTTGGCCAGCGGCAATATCGATATGACCGGCAGCACAGTGCCGGATATCCAGACGCCGCCCGCCGGACAAAACGCCTGCGTTTATACGCTCGACCACCCCCAAAAGCCCGGCCCCGCATCCAACCCGCTGTCCCCGAATGCTCTCGGCAAAGCTGACAAGAAAATCAAGAATATTGGCAATTCGTTGCTTAAGGGGTTGTTTGGGCAGTAAGGCGTTGTCCATAAATAACCGCTTCAAACAAATCGAGCGTCATCCCCGCGCGGGGATGACGACATTGGGTTGATTCACTTATTTGTAGACGAGCCCTAAGTCGGTAAGTCGGTAACTTCAGGTCGCCACCCCCAGTTTGGGGAATGACCGCTCTTGCGGTTTGTGGGTTACATAATTCATTCATCCATTGGCTGGAATATTTTTCAAATATACTTCGCAACGTCACAAATTATCTTTTCGTAGGAGCGGCTTCCAGCCGCGACTGTTGACGTAAAAACAAGAGGTCGCGGCTGGAAGCCGCTCCTACGAAAAATCACAGTTTTTGGCGCGGCGCAGTATAACAAGGTCACACCGCTGCTGCACTGAAGCCCTCCCGCCGACTTAATGAGGAGAGGGGGATTCCCTGCGGCTTGGGGTCGCAGAAATCCATGCGTTATCCGTACAGGATTCTTGCCCTCTCCTCGAATGCGGTGGCCATTTTGGTTAGGGCTTTGTCGAAGAAGAGGAACATCGTGGCACGCAGGAGGGGGGAGCGGAGGTCGAAATCGAGCTGGAAGGAGAGTTCGCAGTTCTTGCCGCGGCCCCGCTTTGCGACGGGGGTGAACTGCCACAGCGTGGACAGGCGCGACAACGGGCCTGAGCTATAACGCACCTCGATCGATTGCGGGCGATTCAGCGTTACCTCTGAGGTGAATTTTTCGCGGAACAGTTTATATCCGACGATCAGATCGGCCGTGACCGAATCCTTGCCGCGGGAGACGATGCGCGAGTCTTTGCACCAGGGAAGAAATTCAGGGTAACGCTCGATCGATGCGACAAGATCGAACATCTGATCGGCGCTGTAGGGAAGGAGGCGGGTTTCTTGATGTTGCATGAGGAAGACACTTCTTTGAAAGGATGATTTATGACATTGCGAAGTGTGTTCGCGCAAGTTATGGATAATGGAAGCGTATGCAATGGTAGCGCGGGGGTGGCCCCCCCCCCGCGCCCCCCCATCCCCCCCGGGG
>JARLJD010000191.1 GCA_031291395.1 Alphaproteobacteria bacterium
GATCACACGACGCCTTTGTACCCAGCTCTTTCACCTTGTTTGCCAGCCTATACTTTTTCCTAAAACCTGTCACCATACAGGTTAACGAATCCCCACGCTTTTTCCCTTGACTGCGAACATGAGAGGGGGAGGGGATTCCACCGCTTTTGTGACACCACTGATTCTAACTCACAAATACAGGCTCACTTATTTCCTCATGCAGACGATGTATGATCAACAGGAATACAGAAATGACTCTGCCTTTGCAAAACAGCCCCTTCGGCGCGGGAACGCAGAAATATTGGGAACGGCGGCACAGCCTGTTCTCGAAATGGGACGAAGGCGTTTTGTCGGACGAAGAAGGGCTGTATTCCGTCAAGCCGGAAGCATTCGCTTTGGAAATCGCGCAGACATTATCCGGATCTCTGGTGCTTGACGCGTTTTGCGGGATCGGGGGATCGGCTATCGGTTTCGCGCGTCGCGGCAAGCGCGTCGTCTCGGTCGATTGCGACGCAAACCGTTTGCGTATGGCCAAACGCAATGCCGAGCTGTACGGGGTCGCGGACAAAATCGACTTTGCGCACGGGGATATTTTGGCGCTGTACGATTCTTTATGCGCCGCGCATGACTTCGATGCTTTGCATATCGACCCGCCGTGGGGTGGTCCCGATTATTACCTAAAACCGAGCTTCGGCTGGTCTGACTTCTCGCCCAATCCTCTGCCTCTTATCAAAAAAGCGCTTCAGGCGCGCCTTAACGTCGCCGTCGGCCTTCCGGCGAATTTCGCGCAGGAAGAATTGCAGAAGATTCCCGGCAAAGTTCGCATCACGGAAGCGCGAGATCAAACGCGGGTGTTGTTCAGTACGGCGTATATTGCGCAATAGCTTTTGGAGCGCGGGGCTTTAACGCCATACTGGGGTTTAAAGGTAGAACAAGTATTTTGTTGAAAACCCCGTGTTCTCTGGCCTTAAGAATTAGGTTTGCCATTTGCCGATTCCCTATCGCAAGGCAACCGTGACTCATGACCTTTCCGTTTCGTTCTTTCATAGCTCGCCAATGCAAATAGAAACGGTTGCGACCGTAAGTTTCTGTTCCCTCACAAGGGGTAAGGGAGCAAACGTCACGAGTACACTCTTCCCTGAATGTTCTTTCCTCACGAAAGACGTGGTTTTTCACAAGAGAACCAACATTCCAGAGTCCGTGAGGTATCGGACCTTTCTTTTTGTCCTCAGGGACGTTGCCAAAGCCTGAGCCAGCTTTGTAAACTTCGCCATTGGGCAGGCGTAATGTTTGGCTATTCGGATCGAATACCGCCGTTGTTTCGTTTGTCCTCTGCTGTGGATCAACATCGCTCGGTTTTGAATTGTTGGGAGACCACGATGCCGGTGGGGGCAGGGCGATCGGGCGGGATTCTTGGGCAGGGTTAGCCTTTTCATCGATCACCCCAAGCCATTGCAGGGTTTGTCGATCCAATTCGCCCGTGACGGAAAGGTTGTTATCTTTCTGATATTCCCTGACGGCTTCTTTGGTATCTCCGCCATTAAAGCCGTCCTCGCCCGACTGTCTTTTCCCATACCCCGTTAATATGTCTCTGTATTTAAAGTTCCCGTTTTCATCCTTGATTTGGGATAGTTTCGACTGCGCCTTGTAAGTAACGAGGTCAAATAGATGAATACGGTGGCGTGACATGTGCGGCATAATCGTCTCCTAAAAAATAAAGAAAAACAACGAATTACTATCCAATCACTTGGTCTATCCTATCAAACAATAGTAACTTTTCCCTTAAAAATTGGGCATAACCGAAATATTATCCGCACGTCACCCCACTCCCATAGAGGGGAAGGAAATCCCGTTTTTATCGCGCCGCTGTTATTCGCAGTCGTCAAATAGATTCACTTCTTCCCTCACCTCGCTTTTCTGATCCCTATCTTCCAATTCACAAACTCTGCTTCAACCACACTCCAAGCCTGTTCAGCGTCGATCCGCCGCTGCTAAACGCTCGCGCGCCGAGGTTGGTTGCGCCGCTGTAGGAGCCGAGTTCCGGCTGCATGGCAATGGCCAGAAGTCCCGCGGTCGTGGCGAAAGCGGGGCCGGAGGCGGAGTCGGCAAGGCCGGTGAAGGAGGTCGCGCCGCTGCGGCTGCCCGGCGTTTGCGGTTTTGCCACGCGCAAAGGCCGCCCCAGACGCACTTGCCGATCCAGTATGCGCTGCGCCAACTCGCGCACGCCGGGCATCTGGCTCGCGCCGCCGGTCAACACCACGCGGCGTCCGGCGACATCGTTAAACCCGCTTTTTTCCATGCGCGCGCGCACCAGTTCAAAGATTTCCTCAAGCCGCGGCTGAATGATGCGGATCAAATGCGCCTTGGGCACATGATTGGCGTTTTCGGGCGATTCCTCGCCGACCAAAGGCACGTCGATACTTTCGCGCTCGTCCATCTGGCTTGGGATCGCGTTGCCGTAGAGCGTCTTCAATCTTTCGGCATGCGCCAGCGACGTCGTAAGACCCCGCGCGATGTCGCTGGTGACATGCGCGCCGCCGATTGAAATGCCGCCGGTGAAAACCGCCTTGCCATCGGCAAAAACCGCATAGCTGGTCGTGCCCGCGCCCATATCGATGATCAGGCTGCCCAGATCCATTTCGTCCTCGACCAGACAGGCCAAACCGCTGGCGTAAGGCGAGGCGACGATCTGATCGACGTCGAGATGACACCGCGCGATCGCCGTCGCCAATGTGCGCACGGGGCCGAATCCCGCGGCGATCAAATGCATCTGCGCGTGCAGCATGACGCCGGTCATGCCCACGGGATCGCGAATGCCTTTTTGCCCGTCAAGATTATAACTGACGGGAATCGTATGCAGCAATTCCAGCGGCTGCCCAGCCGCGTCTTCTGGCCCCATAGCCTGCCCTTGCGCCTGAATGCGCGCGACGTCGCCTTCGGTCGCTTCGCGCCCGTTCAGCGGCAATTCGATATCGACGGTTTGCGAGGTCAGATGCGCGCCGGAAATATTGACCGTGATGCGCTGGATCGTCTCGCCCGACATTTGCTCAGCCGCCCAGACCGCCTGACCCGCGGCATATTGCAAAGACTCCATATCCGAGATGCTGCCGCCGCGCATGCCTTCGGACAATTGATGCCCGATGCCGATGATGCGCGGAAGCCCTTCGG
Source organism: Alphaproteobacteria bacterium (assembly GCA_031291395.1). Taxonomy (GTDB): domain Bacteria; phylum Pseudomonadota; class Alphaproteobacteria; order UBA9219; family UBA9219; genus CAIXLI01. Next base: position 3,148 of record JARLJD010000191.1, read on the forward strand.
CCTCCGAACGCGCGATCAGGCAGGCGATTTTGCTCGATCCGATATCAAGCGCGGCGAAAATCTCGCCGCCGGACACATGCGGTTCGGCAAACAGCCATTTTTTCAGGTGTTTTTTCATAGGTGCGGGGTTCCCGTGGGTTTGGCGTCGGGGGCGGGGTCGATCACAAGCCGATCCGGCAAACGCAGATCAATGGCCACGATGTTGCGGTCGAGAATTTTCTCCTGCGCGATCAGAACCGACAGGCGATGCAACGCGCTTTCGACATTTTCCTCAGGCAGTTTGACCGTGACTTTGGAAGCAAGATGCAAATCCCATCTGCGTTCGCCGACGCGCACGGCGGCATCCGTTCTTTTGCGAATGTCGGGATATTTTTTCAAAAGAGCGAACAGGTTTTGCGCCGCGTTTTCTGCCCCCACGCCGACGACCAAAGGCAGCCCCGCGAAATTTTCGGGTTTGGCGTCTTGTAAAATTTGGCCTTTGTCGTCGATGACGTAAAGTTTTTCGTCATGCTGCCAACGCGCTGTCGGCGCGCGCTCGGTCAAAATCACGGCGATGGTATCCGGCAAGCGGCGTTCGACGATGACCGATCCGACCCACGACAGCTTGCCAAGACGCTCTGCCGCGCCTTGGGGATCGAGCGAAAAAATCGGCGCGCCGCGTGCGATGCCCAAAGCGTCGAAAATGGCGTCCTTATCCGATTGGACGCGCCCTTCGACTTGTATGTCCTTAACCGAGAATTGCAGGTTCTTGGTCAAAGACAGGCTATAGTCCCGCAGCTTTCCGGCCTCGCGCTGCGGCCAGCCCCTATGCCAGCCATAAACCGCGCTGACCACGACAAAAAGCAAAAAGCCAAGCAAAAGCCCTAGCCGGGCCAGAAACCCGATGCCATCCTGTTCTTGCACGCGCGCCGACATATTGTTTTGGGTTACGCTGCCGCGCAGAGGTGTTTTGCTTTTTTTCATAAGGAATCATAGCTTGAATCTCGATGCGGTTTGTTAACACAGATTGCAAGGGATTTGAATGCGCGGTTTTAGGGAAAAGGCTATTCGATAAATTACGCTCATAAACCAAGAGTTAATACTTTGCCTTCTTAAGGCGCGGTTACGGAGCAATGCTTAGGCGCTCTGCCCAAGCAATTGCGCCTGTAGAAGCGTCGCGCTGTTGGCGCTATGGCTCTGCACTATTTGCTGCGACTCTTTCGCATAGTCGCTGCTCAGCCATTGCTGTTGCGTTTGCGCGGTCTGCGCCTCAACGACCGTGCCGCCCAGTGTTTGGGCAATGGCTGCCGCGCGCGCCCGGGCGGCGTCGGGGCCGGTTAGTGTATTGTCTTGAACGGTTGGTAGGTTTTGTATTTGAGAATTAATGGCCTGTGTAGGTACCGACAGGGTGCCGCTGTTATAAAGTGTTGCAACTGTTTTCCCGTTCACGACAACGTTCGCATAAACGCTATCAGCAGCCGTTGCGGGCGGATTGTTGAAAGGCACGTCGACAGCTTGTTGCAGCGAGCTTGGATCAACGGATACCTTGGATAGAGTGCTTGTATTAAGGGGCGTTAGCTGTGAAAGCGATGTAGCTGAGATCCCTGACGTCATGACACCCCCCATGTCAAACGAAACGTTGTAAACTTTCCGGCGTCATGCCGTTGTCGAAACCCGATGGTAAGCGCATGATAGGCAAGCAAACGGCATGCCATCTAAAACCTGTTGAAATCTCAAGCAATTTGTGTCGTGAGTTGTACGAGCAATGGCATTTGGAGGCGGGTTCTACCGAAAGAGCGCCGCCTTTCGGCAAAACCTGCCGGAACAACTCTTGAACTGCGAGGGAAATCATGACTCTTATCAAATGCGCCGGATTCAACTATTGGATAGTGCTGTCGGCACTAACATCATTTCGAATTCACACCCCCTCCCAACCTTTAATTTTATGACTGTGCTTTAATGGCTTTACTTCCCTTCACCCAAATCGGCCCGACCGAGCCTTTGTCGCCTTTGCTCGTGGATTCGCCGCACAGTGGGCGGATTTATCCGGTCGATTTCGCCTATGCCTGCCCATTAAATTTGCTGCGGCAGGCCGAAGACGCCTATGTCGATGAAACAATTGCGGGCGCGGCAGAGGTTGGGGCGACCGTGCTGATGGCGGAGTTTCCGCGCACGATGATCGACGCTAATCGCGCTGAAAACGACATAGATCCTGCTATCCTCAATGCTGTCTGGCCGCGCCTATTGGAGCCAAGCCCTGCGACCCTCTCCGGCTTTGGCCTTGTGCGCAGGGTGTGCCGCAACGGCATTCCGCTCTACCGCGCGCCTTTGACGATCGCCGAAGTCGAGCGCCGCCTCGCCGTTTATTATCGCCCCTATCATCGCCGTTTGAGCCAACTGGTAGAGGAGAGGTTGAAGAAATTTGGCGCGTGTTATTTGCTCGACATCCACTCGATGCCCCACCGCATCGAAAACGGCGGATCGAGCCCAGACTTCGTCTTGGGCGACCGCGACGGCACGTCTTGCGATCCCGACTTCACGCGTCAGGCGCAAATTATTTTACAGGATTTTGGCTATCATGTCGTTTTGAACGATCCTTATAAAGGCGTCGAGATCATGCGGCGCTACGGCCTGACAGGGCAGGGGGCGCAGGCTCTGCAGATTGAGATCAACCGAAGACTTTATCTTGATGAATCCGAAATCAAAAAGAACGGAGGCTTTGATCGGCTGCGTTGCCATATGACAGAATTTTTTCAAGCGTTGGCCAAGCTTGTTTCCCCGCGAGGGGGTGGGAATCCCGCCACTTTTGTTTCGCCGTTTTTTTAATTTTCGATAGGCTTCCTTATCAAAGGATAAGGGAACAGGCGCAGTGAAAGAAAAACAACCTCACTTTTTCTTTCCGAGCGTAATCGCCACATATTGCAAATCATCCTTGCGGTTGATCAGCAGGAGCAGGGGCTTTCCGGCTGTTTTGGCCTGTTTGGCGCGTTCGGACAGCTCTTTGGGGGTTTTGACTTCCTGTTGAGCGGCTTCTGTGACGACGTCGCCGGTTTGGATGCCCTGATCGGCGGCAACGCTGCCTTCCGAAACGGACGTAACGACGACTCCGGCCACGCCTTTCCTTATGTCGTAGCGTGAGCGCAACGGATCGGTCACAGGCGCGGCGGTAAGGCCAAGCTCCTCGACTTTTTCGGCGCCCGGGATTGCGGAGGGGGCGTTTTCCGTCTGGCCTTCGTCTTCGTCAGCGCTTTCTTTCGCGGTAAGCTCGCCGATTTTGACTTTCAAGGTCACATTCTTGCCCTTGCGGAAGACCACAAGGTCGACGGTTTTATTGACGTCGGTTTCCGCGACCATCAAAGGCAGTCGATGCATATCGGGAACGTCTTTCCCGTCAAAGCCGATAATGACATCGCCCGCCAAAACGCCAGCCTTGGCGGCGGGGCCGTCGGGCGACACGCTGGAGACTAAAGCGCCGCGCGCTTGGCCAAGGCCGAGGCTGTCGGCTATGTCCTGCGTGACGTTCTGGATGCGCACGCCGAGCCAGCCGCGTTTGATATGGCCGCTGGTTTTCAGCTGATCGACGATATTTTTGGCGAGCGCCGAAGGAATGGCGAAGCCGATCCCGATCGACCCTCCGGAAGGCGAATAAATAGCGGTATTGACGCCGACGACGTTGCCGTCCATGTCGAACATCGGGCCGCCCGAATTGCCGCGGTTGATTGGCGCGTCGGTTTGCAGATATTCATCATAGGGGCCTGATTGGATGTCGCGCGCCCGCGCCGAAATGATGCCCGCCGTAACCGTGCCGCCAAGCCCATAGGGATTGCCGATCGCCAGAATCCAGTCGCCCACGCGCACCTTGTCGCTGTCGCCGAAGGCCACCGCGGTCAAAGGTTTCTTGGGCGTAACTTTCAAAACGGCCAGATCTGTCTTTTTATCGCGACCGACCACCGTTGCCGATAGATTAGTGCCGTCTTGCAAAATGACGCTGATCGTGTCCGCGCCGTCGATGACGTGGTAATTGGTGACGATAATGCCGGAAGGATCGATGATAAAGCCGGAACCGAGCGCCGTCGCTTTATGTTTGCGCGGCGCATCCTGTCCGTGCTGCTTTTGCATGAAGTCTTTAAAGAAATCCTCGAAGGGCGAGCCGGGCGGCAATTGCAAATCGGGCAAATCGTCGCCGTCCTTAGTCGTGATCGTCTGCGTGGTCGAGATATTAACGACAGCAGGTAAAAGTTTCTCCGCCAAATCGGCAAACCCCTGCGGGCCGCTGCGGGCAAAAGCGGGCAGAGGGGTCGCCAGAGACAAAACCAGAAAACCGACGAACAGTTTGCCGATAAGCCGCGCGGGAATCTTCATCTTCAAGACCTCATAGAAAGATAAGGAAGGAACATTAACCATAGCCTAGCTCCCAATGTGACCCTTTTATGGCGAGATTCAAGGGGGAAAGAGCAAAAAATGGCCATTTATCTCCGTGCAATCGCGCGCCAGCCGATGTCGCGGCGGCAAAAGCCCTGCGGCCAGTCGATTTGATCGACGGCTTGATAGGCGCGTTTTTGCGCTTCCACGATCGTCGCAGCCGTCGCCGTGACGCATAACACGCGACCGCCGTTCGCGGTTATTTCTCCCGCAGCGTTGCGTTTGGTTCCGGCGTGCAGGACGACGGCGCCTTCGACTTGTCCGGCGCGGTCAAGGTTGCGGATGACTGTTCCTTTTTCATATTTTCCCGGATAGCCTTGCGCGGCCATGATGACGCCCACGGCTGCGGTGTCGTGCCATTCGAGATCGACGCCGTCCAGCATGCCTTTGCTGCAAGCGAAAAGCAGCGCCAGCAAATCCGTTTTCAAGCGCGGGATCATGACCTCGGTTTCGGGATCGCCGAAACGGGCGTTGTATTCGATCAGCCGTGGGCCGGTTTTGGTCATCATCAATCCGGCGTAATAAACGCCGACGAAAGGACGCCCGATCTTTTTCATCTCGGCGTCTGTCGGTAGAATGATCTCGCGCATGATGCGTTGCTTCATCGCTTCGTCGATGATCGGCGCGGGGGAATACGCGCCCATGCCGCCGGTGTTGGGGCCTTTGTCGCCGTCGAAAACGGGTTTGTGGTCTTGCGCCGTGGTGAAGAATTTCACGGTCTTGCCGTCGCTCAGCGCGAAGAAGCTGACTTCCTCGCCTTCCATGCATTCCTCGATTACGATTTCCGCGCCGGACGCGCCGAAAACTTGCCCGATCATCGCGTCGTCGATGGCGGCGATCGCTTCGTCGACCGAGCGGGCGACGGTGACGCCTTTGCCTGCAGCCAGCCCGTCGGCTTTAATAACAATCGGCGCGCCCCGTTCATGCACATAGGCGCGCGCCGCTTCGGCTTCGGTAAAACGTTTATAGGCCGCGGTCGGGACGCCCGCGCGGGTGCATAAATCCTTCATAAAGCTTTTGGAGCTTTCCAGTTCCGCTGCGGCTTTGCTGGGGCCGAAAGAGGGAATGCCGAGCGCCGTCAATTCATCGGCAAGACCAAGCGACAGCGGCACTTCAGGGCCGATGACGACGAAATCGATGTTTTGCGCTTGAGCCTGCGTTGCGATTTCGGAAACTTTATCTGTTGCAATAGGCCAGCATTCGGCGACGGCCTCAATGCCCGCATTGCCCGGGGCGCAGCAAAGCTTTTTGCAGAGAGGAGATTGGGAAATTGCGTTGCAAATTGCGTGCTCGCGCCCGCCGCTGCCGACAACCAGAACTTTCATGAAATAGCCTCCGAAGATGAAGGCGGCATACTGCCCGTTCGCGCCTTTTTTAGCAAGCCGTGCCAGATGGAAATTGAGACGATTTTTTATTCCTGCTTGAAATTAAAGCGCTCTTGTGGTATTCACAAAAAATGTCGAAGATTTACATCATCGCGATTTCTCGCCGCTTCGCCCGACGCGCCCGCTAGGCGCGCACATTCTCGTTCCCCCCCACATCCGTGATGTCCCTGCGCCGCAAGTGCGCATAGAAGGGCGTTCATCATCATTTTTTTTGCTCCCGCGCGCGTTTTGCCTGTGCGGGAAACGAGGGAGACTGTCATGCTATCTGCGAACAGAAGCGAAGCTTTGGCGCTTGCCGAAAATAATTTTCATAAACACGCCGATCAGAAACCGCGTTCGTTTCTATCGGTCACTGATCTCGATGCAGAGGAGACAAAAGAGATCATCAATAACGGGTTGGAAATGAAACGCGCTCCCGATAATTTCAGGAATGTGCTGAAGGGCAAAGCCTTGGCGCTTTTGTTTCAGAAAACCTCGACGCGCACGCGGTGTTCGTTTGAACGCGCGGCGGGGGAATTGGGCGCGTCGGCGAATTATATCGATTGGCGCACCTCCAATTTCATGCTGGCCGATTTATGCGACGAGGCGAAAGTTCTGTCGCGCTACTATGATATGATCGTCGCGCGGCTTAACGATCATCGGATGTTTGAGGTTATGGCCGCGTCCAGCGAGGTTTCCGTCATCAACGGCATGTGCAATCTTATGCATCCGTGTCAGGCTTTGAGCGATTATATGACGATGGCGGAATATTTCGGCGCCAATCTGAAAGGCCTGCGCGTGACCTATATTGGAGACGGAAACAATGTCTGCCGCTCTTTGGCGCATGGGGCGATCAATCTGGGCGTTCATCTGACCCTTTGCGGGCCGGAGGGATATAAGCTGGACGAGGAAACGATGCGGGCGGGAAGAAAATGCGTTTCCTATGTCAATCATCCCGTCGACGCCGTGCGCGACGCCGACGTGATCTATACCGATACGTGGATTTCGATAGGCAGCGAAAGCGAAACGGCCAAACGCCTGAATGATTTTGCTTTCTATCAGGTCAATAAGGAACTGGTCGCCACGGCCCCCGCCCATGCCCTGATCATGCACTGCCTGCCCGCGCACCCGGGACAAGAGATAACGGCCGATGTGTTGCGTTCGGCGAGGTCTGTCGTTTTCGATCAAGCCGAAAATCGGATGCACGCGCAAAAAGCCTTGCTGCGGTGGCTGGCGGAGGAGGATGCGTAGTCCTGCTGTTTCATAACGTGATTTTAAACGCGGCTACAGAAACTGCGGAATCCCCTCTCAACAGAGTTGATCGCGGGAAGGACGTCCGCTAGATTGATATAGCCCGAAGAATAAAGGATCTTCCCTATGTCTATGACTGAATCCGAAATTATGCGCCTGATCAAAGAGGTTCTTCCCGACGCGGCGGTCGAGCTTAAAGACTTGCGTGGGGACGGCGATTATTTCGAGGCTTATGTCGAAAGCCGCGCTTTTGTCGGCAAGACCCGCGTGCAGCAGCATCAGATGGTCTATGCCGCGTTACAGGGGCGTGTCGGCGGTGTTTTGCGTTCTTTGTCGCTCAGCACAGCCATTCCGCAAAAAGCGTGATCTTATTCCCGTGTGCAGGAACCGAAGGTTATCAGCGAATTTCTCCCGCTTAAAGAGCCGTTGCACACCAGAGACTTTTGCTTGGGGTCAAGCGCGACGACTGCGACGATAAAGATAAGGCCGCCGATAATGAACGCCCACGCCAGCGCTTTCTTGACCCAATGCGAAGATTCTTTCTTCGTAACGGGGGCGGGTTTTTTATGGCGATACTGGAGGGGCGGCGGCGAATCCGAAGGGAACATGGCGCATCATGAGGGATAGAGCATTTGAAAGGATTATAAGGCAGAATCGTGCGACGGCTCAAGAGCAAGGGCGATTCTTTCTTCCGATTTTGCTTTTCTCCCGCGCCCGTCGCGGCCATAATACAGCCTTGAACAAGGAGCTTTTCCAATGATTAATCCTGCGGTTGCCGAACGCATTCACTCGGAGATTTTCTCGAACGATGTCGTGCTGTTTATGAAAGGAACGCCTGTCTTCCCGCAGTGCGGGTTTTCGGCGCAAGCCGCGCAAATTCTGTCGATGCTGGGCGTTAAATTCAAAGCGATCGACGTTCTTGCCGATCCCAGCCTACGTCAGGGCATTATGGACTATAGCAATTGGCCAACCCCGCCCCAGCTTTACATCAAAGGCGAATTCGTTGGCGGCAGCGACATCATGCGCGAAATGCTTCAGGCGGGCGAATTGCAGAAGATGTTGGCGGATAAAGGGGTGGCGTTTGACGACCGTGAGGTCTGCTGACGCTTTTTGCCAATTGAGTTTTTTTGTCTTCAGCGATCATTTTCCTGATACCAACCAAAGCACAAACTGACTCGCGGTTAAAGACTTCCCCTCCCCTCGAGGGAGGGGGTAGGGGGTGGGGGCAGTGCCGCAAAGCTGTGTATGATTTATGGATACGGCTCATGCGTCCCCCCCCCATCCCCCTACCCCTTCCCTCGAGGGGAAGGGGAGTCCGCCACTCTTGTTGCTTAGGCATGTCATTTCATCGGGTGGTTGGTCTCTAGTCGCTGATTTGGCAAGAGCGATTTTCTTCTTTTTTTGTTTTCTTTTTGCATTTAAATCAATGGGCTGTCGTGGTTGTGGGTGGAAAGATGTGGTAAACGCGGGGTGCAGAAAGCCGTTCGCGGCAAGAGCAACGTGAGCGTTTTCCACATCTTTCCA
>JARLJD010000026.1 GCA_031291395.1 Alphaproteobacteria bacterium
GATTTGAAGGCGAAATCCGCAACTGAATTGTTGGCTTTTGCGGAACAGCATGAAGTCGAAAACGCTTCGATCATGCGCAAGCAAGAACTGATGTTCGCGATCCTGAAGCAGCTTGCCTCGCGGGATATTGAGATCGTGGGCGAGGGCGTGGTCGAGGTGCTCCAGGATGGATTTGGATTCCTGCGCGCGCCGGACGCGAATTATCTCGCTGGACCAGATGATATTTACGTTTCTCCGTCGCAAATTCGCCGTTTCGGCCTGCGTACGGGCGATACCGTCGAAGGCTTGATTCGCAGCCCCAAAGAAGGCGAGCGTTATTTTGCCCTTTTGAAGGTGAATACGATCAATTTCGAGGATCCCGAAAAGGTCCGGCACAAGGTCCATTTCGACAATCTAACGCCTCTATATCCTAACCAACGGCTGAAGCTGGAAATTGAGGATCCGACGCGCAAAGACCTCTCGGCGCGAGTGATCGACATTGTTTCGCCGATCGGAAAGGGGCAGCGTGCTTTGATTGTTGCGCCGCCTCGGACGGGTAAGACGGTCATTCTGCAAAATATTGCCCAATCGATCACGACCAATCACCCGGAATGCTACCTCATAGTCCTGTTGATCGACGAGCGCCCTGAGGAAGTAACTGACATGCAGCGCTCGGTGAAGGGCGAGGTGGTGTCCTCAACTTTTGATGAGCCGGCAGTGCGTCATGTGCAGGTCGCCGAAATGGTGATCGAAAAGGCGAAGCGACTGGTGGAGCACGGGCGCGATGTCGTGATCTTACTGGATTCGATCACGAGATTGGGGCGCGCCTACAACACCGTCGTTCCTTCATCAGGCAAGGTTCTCACAGGTGGCGTTGACGCGAACGCGCTGCAGCGTCCGAAGCGGTTCTTCGGCGCTGCGCGAAACATCGAAGAGGGCGGTTCGCTGACGATTATCGCTACGGCGCTGATTGAGACCGGCTCGCGTATGGATGAAGTTATTTTCGAAGAGTTCAAAGGTACCGGCAATTCGGAAATCATCCTCGATCGCAAGGTTGCGGACAAGCGGGTGTTCCCGGCGATCGACATCACGCGTTCTGGCACGCGCAAAGAGGAGTTGCTGGTGCCTGGCGATATCCTCAAAAAGACCTATGTCCTGCGGCGTATTCTGAATCCCATGGGGACTGTGGACGCCATCGAGTTTTTGTTGGGAAAATTGCGCGAGACACCGAAGGGCAATATGAGCTTCTTTGAGTCGATGAATACGTGAAACCAGGCTCTCAAGGCTTCGAGATGCAATCGGCCATGTTTCACGTGAAACATGGCCGATATTGTTTTGAGGGTGTCTATGTATTCCGCTTTAGGCCGACATGAAACGATCTTTGCGCTCTCATCTGGCATGGGCAAGTGTGCGGTTTCGGTCGTTCGGATTTCCGGGCCGCAATCGCGCGAGATCCTGGAGTCAATGACCTCTTGTTCCGCACGGGCGCGCGAGGCCCAGTTGACGACTGTACGTGATCCAGTGAGTGGCGAGATAGTGGATCAGGGATTGGCGATATGGTTCCCTGCGCCGAGCAGTTTTACCGGCGAAGATCTCTTGGAGCTGCAACTTCATGGGTCGAGGGCTGTCATCGCTAAAATCTTCTCAATCCTGAGAGCGGCGCCCGGGGTACGGGTGGCGGAGCCCGGCGAGTTTTCGCGCCGGGCGCTGGAAAATGGCAAGCTCGATCTCATCGCAACGGAAGCGCTTGCGGACCTCATTGATGCTGAGACCGAGGCCCAGCGAAAATTGGCCCTCCTGGAAAAAGCCGGGACGCTCCGAGTTTTTGGCGAAGGGCTTCGGGACGAGTTAATCGGATTGATGGCTGATCTCGAAATAGCGCTCGATTTTGCCGACGAAGTGGATGTGGCAGACAAACTCGGCGAGCGGGTTCGGTCGGAATTGAAAACGATCGAAGCCAAGTTGTCCGCTGTTGAGGGCGGCTACGCCAGTGCCGAGCGCGTGCGCGACGGCCTGACCGTACTCATTGCCGGCGCGCCGAATGCAGGAAAATCCAGCCTGTTGAATGCGCTTGCTCGGCGCGAGGTCGCAATTGTATCCGAGATTCCCGGGACGACACGGGATCTCGTGGAAGTCAGGCTGGATCTTGGCGGGTTGGCGGTAAATCTCATCGACACAGCTGGGATGCGATCGACCGATGATCCGATCGAATGTGAGGGCGTCAGGCGGGCTCTCGAAAAGGCGCGGTCGGCCGACTTGGTGCTATGGCTCAGCCCTGCCAATGAGGCGGAGACATCGCCGCCCGCCACTCTGGCGAATGAGGCGCTGTGGATCGTGAGAACGAAATCCGACCTGAGCGCAGGGGTTGGGCGTGACGAGGCAAAGGACGAGGGAACCTTCTCTCTGTCCGCGCACACCGGCTTCCAACTCGATCGCCTGCTTCAAGCGTTGCGAAATTTTGCAGAAAAGGAAATGTCGATTAATAGTTCGATCATTGTCGCCAATGAACGCCAGTGGCGCGCGGTCGCTGCGGCGCGCGATGCGGTAGAGGCTGCGGGTCAACCGAACTTGCCGCCGGAGGTGATAGCAGAGGAGCTTCGGCGCGCCAGTTTCGCGCTGGAAAATCTGCTGGGCAAGATCGGCGTCGAAAATGTGCTGGATAGCGTTTTTGGCCGATTTTGTATTGGAAAATGATATGAGTTGTGGATGTCAGACGCTTTGAGCGGATTTGATGTCGTTGTGATCGGCGGCGGGCATGCGGGCTGCGAAGCAGCGAGCGCTGCGGCGCGTCTTGGCGCGCGGACGTTATTGCTCACTCACAAGATCGGCACGATTGGGGAGATGTCGTGTAATCCTGCGATCGGAGGCTTGGGCAAAGGCCATCTCGTTCGAGAAATTGACGCTTTGGATGGCGTCATGGGCCGTGCGGCGGATTTGGCAGGGATCCAATTCCGGTTGCTCAATCGTTCAAAAGGGCCGGCAGTTCGGGGGCCGCGAGTCCAGGCAGACCGTAAATTGTTTCGCGAGGCGGTGCAGACCATTCTGTCCAGCACGCCAAATTTGACGTTGCGCGAAGGGTCCGTCGAGGGACTTGCGCGAGTGATCGGTTCGCGGGATTTCCAATTACATTTGCGCGACAGTTCAAATGTTTGGTGCAAGGCGGTGGTTGTAGCCAGCGGAACGTTCTTGAATGGCGTCATCCATATCGGGGAGAGAATCGAAGCTGCGGGTCGTATCGGAGATGCGCCCGCGCTGCATTTGAGCGATAGTCTGGCTTCATTGGGCCTGAAGCTTGGGCGACTTAAGACGGGCACGCCGCCTCGGTTGCGGCGATCTTCGATTCGTTGGGACGATCTCGAGCAGCAGGCCGGCGATGAAAATCCGGAATTCTTCTCAGCGCTGACATCGTCGTGTGCGAATCGACAGGTGTCCTGCGCGATAACCCATACGACCTCGACCGGTCACGATTTGATCCGTCAAAATCTCGATAAGGCGCCCATTTTCTCCGGCCAAATATCAGGCCGCGGACCGAGATACTGCCCTTCGATCGAAGACAAGATCACGCGGTTTGCGGACCGGCAGAGCCATCAGATTTTTCTCGAGCCCGAAGGGCTCGATGACGAGACGATCTATCCGAACGGTATTTCGACGTCGCTGCCTTCATCGGTCCAGTACGCCTTCTTGAAGACAATACCGGGACTGGAAAATGTCGAAATGCTCCGACCTGGTTATGCGGTCGAGTATGATTTCGTCGATCCGAGAGCGCTCAAATCCACGCTGGAGGTCAAACGAGGGCCGGGGCTTTTCTTGGCGGGGCAAATCAATGGAACAACCGGCTACGAGGAAGCCGGTGCACAAGGGGTTGTGGCAGGGCTGAACGCCGCAGCTTACGCGGGCGGTTTGCCCGAGATTACCTTTGATCGGTCCGAGGCTTATCTCGGAGTTATGATTGACGACCTTATCACCCGTGGCGTTTCCGAGCCTTATCGCATGTTCACGTCACGTGCGGAGTTTCGGCTGTCGCTGCGCTGCGATAATGCGGATTTGCGGCTAACGCCGAAAGGCTTGGAATTGGGCTGCATAGGTCGAGAGCGCGTCGCGCATTTCCAAGCCCGGATGTCCGAGCTTCGGTCGGTGACTGAGCGATTGAAGGCCTTGGAAATTGGTGCCCGAGAGGCAGCGCGCTTCGGAATACAACTGAACCGGGACGGCATCCGCCGTTCAGCATACACGCTGCTTTCCTACCCAAATGTCGCTTTCGGCGATCTCGTCAAAATTTGGCCAGAGCTCCAGACATCCTCGGTCAAGACGATGGAACAGGTTGAGGTCGATGCGAAATACTCGGTTTACATCGAGCGGCAGGAAGCTGCCGCAAATGTCATTCGGCGCGAGGAGCGGGTCGCCTTGGGGGCGGCTTTCGACTACGAGCGAGTTCCTGGCTTGTCGAATGAGGTTCGCGGAAAGTTGATGTCGGTTCGACCCGAAAATCTGGGGCAGGCTGGACGTATCGAAGGCGTGACCCCAGCGGCGTTGGCGCTTCTGCTTTCCTGGACAAAAAAGATGAACGCGGATACGGCCAGCAGCAGGAATGGATAATTTGACCGATTGGCGCAGAGACTTGGCTGAGGGATTGCCGGCCGCCACGGTCGAGCGGCTGAGGGTTTACGAAGATCTTTTGCGTAAGTGGCAGCGGAAAATCAATCTCGTTTCCGAATCAACCCTGGCCGATATCTGGAACCGCCATTTTCTGGATTCCTATCAGTTGCTTGGGCTCGCCGGGGCGTGGACGCGTTGGGTAGATCTTGGATCCGGCGGCGGCTTCCCTGGATTGGTCGTGGCAATTGCCAACGCCGATCCGAGCCGGAAAGTTCATTTGATAGAGGCCGACAAACGCAAGGTCGCGTTTCTCCGCGAAGTTTCACGTGAAACAGGAGCGCCGGTCGAAATTCATTCTGGGAGAGTAGAGGTCGTATTGCCCGAGCTTTGTAACCAAGAGCGATTTGACATTGTTTCCGCGCGTGCCCTGGCGCCGTTGGCCGATTTGGTTCGCCTTGCCGCGCCAGCGCTAAAATCAGGCGCTTCAGGCGTGTTTTTAAAGGGGAAAGATTTCGCTGCAGAATTGACCAATTTGGGCGCCATAGCTAATTCTGAGTATAGCGTCGTGGAGAGCCAAACCGACCCCTGCGCGCGTGTTATTCTTCTTCGGTGGAATAAGCCAACTGTCGTCCGCATTTGAGGATGTCGTCATGAGCAACTACGACCAAGTGCGGGTGCTTGTTCTCGCGAATCAAAAGGGCGGGGTTGGTAAGACCACCACCGCAATCAACCTTGGCACCGCCTTGGCCGCCATCGGTGAAACCGTGCTTTTGATCGATCTCGATCCGCAGGGTAACGCATCGACTGGATTGGGTATCGATCGCAAACAACGTGAAGTTTCGACCTTTGATGTGATGATGGGCGAACGTTCGCTCGATGCTGCAATCCGGCCAACCTCGGTTCCGCGACTTTTCATTGCACCCTCGACGCTTGACCTTCTCGGAGTCGAGCTTGCGATCGCGCATGAAAAGGAGCGCAATTTTCGTCTCAAGAACGCCATTCAGGGCATGATTGATCGGGGTGGGACAGCGAATCGCGACAAGATCAATTACATATTGATCGATTGTCCGCCGTCGTTGAATTTGCTGACGATCAACGCCCTTGCAGCGGCGGACAGCGTCGTCGTCCCATTGCAGTGCGAGTTCTTCGCTCTTGAGGGCCTTTCGCAACTTTTGTCGACGGTCGAGCAGGTAAGGAGAAGTCTCAATCCAAGCTTGGCGATCCACGGGATCGTTCTGACCATGTATGATTCGCGCAACAACCTTGCCTCTCAAGTTGTCGCCGACGTCCGTGCGTTCCTCGGCGATAAAGTCTATGAGACGGTTATTCCTCGCAATGTTCGCGTTTCCGAGGCTCCTTCATACGGCAAGCCTGTCCTGCTTTATGATCTTAAATGCAATGGTTCGCAGGCCTATCTCAAGTTGGCGTCCGAAGTCATCCAGCGTGAGCGAAATCTACGTGCCGCGTGATTGGGTTTAATGGCGATGGCTTGCTGTCGTCCGGCATGTCGACCATCGGGATTCCGATCTTCAAGGGCAAAAAGCTATGGCGGAAGAAGCTAAATCTCGTTTGGGGCGTGGCCTTGCAGCGCTGATTGGCGACGCTGGAGGGGCGGAATCTGATCGCAGCTTGCGGAAGCCGTCGAGAACTGCGATCGAGTTTTTGCGTCCGAACCCCCGCAATCCGCGCCAAATATTCCGGGATGACAATCTCCAGGAGCTCGCTGACTCGATCCGTGAACGCGGCATTGTCCAGCCCATCGTTGTTCGCGAGCTTCCGGGCGTCAGCAATGTGTACGAGATCATTGCGGGCGAACGACGTTGGCGCGCGGCTCAAATTGCCGGTCTGCATGAAGTTCCGATCGTTGTCGTCGAAGCCAGCGATCAACAGTCGCTCGAATTTGCGATTATCGAAAATGTTCAACGCGCCGACCTCAATTCGATCGAGGAGGCGCAAGGCTATCAGAGCCTGTTGAATGAGTTTGCCTATAGCCAACAAGACCTGGCCAAAATCATCGGAAAAAGCAGAAGCCAAATCACAAACACTTTACGGTTGCTCAAGCTTCCTGAACCCGTGAAGCAATTCGTCATTGAGGGCAGCATTTCAGCAGGGCACGCACGTGCATTGCTTGCGCTGTCGGATCCGTTGATTGTGGCAAAGAGAATAATCGCCGAGGATTTGTCTGTCCGCGATGTCGAGCGACTGGCTCAAGCTAAGGATGCGCATGCGAAAGCGCCAATGCGCGCTCCAAAAGAGAGGGACGCCGATACCCTCGCGCTCGAAAAATTATTGAGCGACCTTTTGGGGCTCAACGTAACAATAAATCACAAGACGGAAGCGGGTGACGTACGAATCAAGTATAAATCAATGGAGCAGTTGGATTCACTGTGCAAACGCCTGCAGGGGTGTGAGTAGTGATCATCGGTCAAGCCGATTGAGGTTTTTGTTTCTGTCTTTTCCTGGAAGCATTCGCCAGTGCGATTAGTGCGCGAGCCAATTTTGTCTCGGCCAACAGGCTGGTGTGCCGGGCGTCACGAACGAGATCGTAAAAACAATTGATCAATTGCACCGCATCGACAGAATCTTCCAGCTTCAAACCGATGGAGATCTCCTGTTTTCTTTTGAACGCATTGAGCGATCGTAAAAAGTTCTCCAGAGCCGCATCTCGGCCGAAGCCTGCGGCGATTTGAATACGAGCGGAATGAAGCGCAACAATGTGTTTGAGCGCATTCGCCGAGACTGAATTGAATTCCGACATTTGAGTCCCAATGGCGCTGAGAGAGTCGATTGTAGCGTCGATTTTCCCTAAAATGGCGTCCATGATCATATCGCCACCATCGATCGACGACGATGTTGCGAGAATTTCCGCGACATCGCGTGGGGTTATGGCGTGCTGCCCGTTGGCGTAGAGGCAGAGCTTGTCTATTTCTGACCGGCTTATGCCGCGATCCTCCCCCAAAATCTCAAGAAGCAGCGCCATTGCGTCCGATTCAATGGAGGCCCCGCAGGACGACATTTGTTGGACGATCAGACGTCGTAGATCTTTGGATTGATCGGAATAGCACCCGATTGCGGCGGCTAACTCTTGAGACTCGAACCATTTCCGCAGGGGCGCTGCTGGTTTGAGGGGGCCGGCTTCGACAACGATACGCGCTTCGAAAGGCGCGCCTTTCATAGCGAGTTCGAGAGCGGGGAGGAGATTGCGGGCGCCGATTGAAAGGCGTATCGCAGCGGGTCCCCGGTCGAAAAGTTTCAATGAATGAATTTCATCCAACAGGATATTGGGATCAGAAGCGACGACATCGCCGGATAGGCTGATCGTTTGCTGTGAAGAAGTCTTGCCGCCGATGTCGGTTCTGAGGAGGGATCGGGAACGTTCGGAAACCAAACCGGCGTCGGTCCCGTACACGAGAAACATGTGGTGTGAGGGTTGCGGAGTCTGGACATATTCATCCGCGTTGCGATGTGCGATCGCCACCATCAATCGTGTCGATTGTTAAAAGCGACTGCAATTCGAATACGGATCTGGTCGGCAAGCGTCGACGCGGTTCGCTGTTCAGCGTCGCGCGCTGCACGGACATTGGACAGTCGCTGCAATGAGCGGTCATAAATGACGAACTGGCTGACGATTCCGCTTGTGACCGGTTGAGAGTCGCCGGCAACTTTGTAAAGTTTGTAGTCCGCATCGACATTGACGTCGCCGGCCTGCGCAACGCCGGTAACCGAGTTGTAGATCGGCGTGGAGAGACGCTCGCGGACAGCAACAACAAGGCGATATTTCGGCACCGGCGTCGAACCGGTTCCGTTGAGCGCAAAGATCAGGTCGTTTGTGAGATAATGACCAATCCTGTCCGGAATTGGTTCGACTTTGATTGCGCGCATTTCATCGGCGACGGAACCGCCGCCAAGCCGGGGCCCGTAAAGAGGTTCGACGCAGCCAGCCAAACCGTGCGCAATCAATATCCCCAAGCTCAAGCCACGTATACGGGGCGCCCAAACGCGCGATCCAGTCTCATCAGACGACGACATTGACGATCCTTTGCGGCACGATGACAATTTTTCCCGGCCTTTGCCCGGCGAGGGCGCGTCTAACCGCGTCCAATTCAAGCACAGCGCGTTCTATTTCTTCCGTGGTGGCGTCTCGCGCGACGACAAGATCCGCGCGCTTTTTTCCGTTTATCTGGACCGGAACGCTTATCACATTGTCGACGATGAGAGAATGATCAGCTTCAGGCCATGTCGCTTCGGCGACAAGTCTTGACGCTCCGAGCGACGCCCAACATTCTTCTCCAAGGTGCGGCATGATCGGCGCGAAGAGCTGCACGAGAATCTTTCCGGCCTCGAGAAGCGCCGCCCTTACGTCGTCGCCAGCGGCCGGCTGGTCAATGCTTCCGAGCAGCCCTGACAACTCATTGGTTAATTCATAAACGTGCGCCACGCACCGATTGAATCGCAATCTCGCGAGATCCCCATCGACTTTAACCAAGGCGCCGTGCGCCGCCTTGCGGATATGGTTGGCAAATTCGCCGAAATCGTTGGTTGTTTTGGCGTCCGACGAGAAATCGGCAATTTCTCCGATAAGGCGCCACAGTTTTTGAACAAACCTCGCGGCGCCTTGAATGCCTTCCTCTGTCCAGATCACGTCACGATCTGGCGGCGAGTCGGAAAGCATGAACCAGCGCGCTGTATCCGCACCAAAACTTCCGATAATATCGTCAGGGTCGATCGTGTTCCTTTTGGATTTGGACATCTTCTCGATGGGGCCGATTTCGACCCGAGAACCATCTTTTAACGAAAAAATCTGACGCGGAGTTGTCGCATCGTCGATCCGGATCTCCGCCGGCGAGAGCCAGGCTCCATTTTCAGACCGATAGGTTTCATGCACGACCATTCCCTGCGTGAATAATCCAGCGAAAGGTTCCTTGAGACCCAAATGATTAGTTTCCTTCATCGCGCGGGTGAAGAAGCGTGAATAAAGGAGATGAAGGATCG
Source organism: Alphaproteobacteria bacterium (assembly GCA_031291395.1). Lineage (GTDB taxonomy): Bacteria > Pseudomonadota > Alphaproteobacteria > UBA9219 > UBA9219 > CAIXLI01. The sequence continues at coordinate 9,568 of JARLJD010000026.1, forward strand.
CATGTTCAATCCCGCCTATATATTGATCGACCGGCAACCAGCGGTCTACGATCTTACGTGTCGTGGGTTCGCTCTGATTGTTTGGGTCCGTGAAACGCGCAAAATACCATGATGAATCGACAAAAGTGTCCATGGTGTCGGTTTCACGTTGCGCGGAGCGTCCGCATTTTGGACATGCGACCCTTTTCCATGACGGATGCCGCTCCAAAGGATTTCCCGGTGCGTCGAAACTGACATCCGGCGGCAGGGTGATTGGAAGGCTTTCCCGGGGCGCGGGAACCACGCCACAGGCCTCACAATGGATGACAGGAATCGGGCAACCCCAGTAGCGTTGGCGCGAGATGCCCCAATCCCTCAGCTTGAAATTGACCTTTCGTTCCGCGCAAGGTTTTCCGAATAGGGCGGTGCTTTCAAGCCGTCGAACAACCTCGTTTTGAGCCTCGTTCGGAGTCATCCCGTCGAGGAAGCGCGAATTGACCATTCGGCCGTCGCCCTCGTAGGCGGCATCCGCAAGCGTGAACGTCGACTTGTCGACGCCCTCGGGACAGACAACAATCTCGTAGCCAAGGCCGTATGCTTTCGCGAAGTCAAAGTCGCGTTGATCATGAGCCGGACAACCGAAAATGGCGCCAGTGCCATAGTCCATCAGGACGAAGTTTGCGACAAAGACGGGTAATTTCCACTCTCGATCAAACGGATGAGCAACTTTCAAACCGGTGTCGAAACCCTTCTTTTCAGCGGTTTCGAGCGCGGCGACCGACGTCCCTATGCGATGGCATTCATCTACGAAATCTTGCAGTTGCGGATTCTCGGCCGCCAACTGACGGGCGAGCGGATGATCGCCGGAAATCGCAATGAATTTGGCGCCGAATATTGTATCCGGTCTGGTCGTATAGACCGTTATTTCTCCGATCGGAGCGGGCTGCTCCAGCGCGAAGCGGATGAGGGCTCCTTCGGATCGACCGATCCAGTTTTTCTGCATCAGCCGTACTTTTTCAGGCCAGCGTTCGAGCGAGTCCAAGGATTCCAGAAGATCTTCTGCGAAATCGGTGATTTTGAAGAACCATTGGGTCAATTCGCGCTGTTCGACGAGCGCATTTGACCGCCATCCGCGTCCGTCGATCACCTGTTCGTTTGCAAGAACAGTGTGGTCCACCGGATCCCAGTTCACCTTGGCGCTCTTGCGATAAGCGAGACCCTTCCCGAGCATGTCGAGGAACATGGTTTGCTGATGTTTGTAATAGCTTGGGTCGCAGGTCGCGATTTCCCGGGACCAATCGATGGAGAGACCCATGCTCTGCAACTGTTTTCGCATTGTTGCGATGTTTTCGTAGGTCCAGGTCGCTGGATCGGAACCATTCAATCGCGCCGCGTTTTCCGCGGGCATTCCGAAGGCGTCCCAGCCCATCGGATGAAGGACATTGTATCCCTTTGCGCGCATGACCCGCGCGATAACGTCGCCCATCGCGTAATTCCGGACGTGGCCCATATGAATCCGGCCGGATGGATAAGGAAACATTTCAAGAACATAATATTTTGGGCGTCCGTCCTCATTCGTTGTCTCGAACGTCTTTCGGTCCCGCCATATTTCTTGCCACTTTGGCTCGACTTCACGGGCATTGTAACGTTCAGGACGACCGGTCATAACCATCTCGCGGAAAGCTCGGATTTGGCTGCAAAGAGCATGATTTTCCCACGACGGTCAATCGCTCAAACTCATTGCGAGGCCATCCGATGGCGGGTTCGTCGCAGAACGCCTTCCGCTGCGCGTCGGGTCGTGAGCTCTCGGAGGAACTCTTGGAATGGACCAAGTCAAGTGCAATGATCGATGAAAATCCCTCGACCTCCGGCCTCGCTGACGTGAAAGCGCGTCTCAGTCGAGTTCGTCGTGATGCTGGACGTGCGGAAGAAGCGGTCAAGCTTGTCTGCGTTTCAAAAGGGTTCGGACAAGAGGACATTCGTCCGGTGCTCGATGCAGGCGAACGCGTCTTTGGAGAAAACCGGGTTCAAGAGGCGACTGAAAAA
>JARLJD010000192.1 GCA_031291395.1 Alphaproteobacteria bacterium
AGGCGATCCGCGATTCCCTTGCCGCAGGGCCAGCGCCGCATGCTCCGACCAAACGGCCGTTGGAAGAAACGGCGGCAAATCCTCTATGATGAGGCGGATGACGATCGGTTGAAGGCCGAGTGACGCCACGTTGCCGGCGCGTAGCGCTCCAAATCTCCTACTGGGTGAACGGCAAGCTACAGCGCCACGAATGGCGCGATGGCTCTTACGTCATGAATCCTACGCGACCACTGCCTTGGGAATTATATATTTGATTCCCTCAGGTTCGCCGACTCATGCAATTTTCATTTAGGATCGCCTCTCGGGAGGGGACCTAGATGGCGGACGACCACAACCCCGGCACGAGCGAAAGCAGAGCGGCGAAGCTCATTAAGACAATCGACGCGCTTGGGGATCGCCAAGCCTCCGTATCTACACCAAAAAACAATGGCGTCAAAGCGCCCGAACGGCCCGGGACGAAAACCCTCGATTATATCGCTCTTGGCTTGCTTCTCGCGCCGCCAGCCGTTGTGGTCGAGATGTATATAAAGAATGAAGCTATCGACTGGACTAGGACGACAGTCGCGACGATAGCGTGCTGGGTCGTCGGCGGTTTGTTTGTCTTGGCGTCGCATCGTTGGCAATCTTTGCGGCCAATTAGTTGGCGAGTGCTCCCATATCTGGTCGCGGCAGAGAGCCGGTTCTGGGTGAAAGCGCTTATCGTCGCCGCCGCTATTGGCGGCGCATTGGCCTTGTCATCATTCTTGTCTACTCCGCCGCATGTTATACACGATGTGCCTACAGCCGAAGAGATATCAAAAGCGACTGCGCCACTCCAAGCGGAATTGCAGGCGGCAAACGAAAAACTAAAGGCAATAACTCAACCCGCCTCAGAAGCTGATTTGGCTAAAGCCAAGGCGACCCAAGCGGCTGACGACCAAGAACGGATTGCCGCTCTCGCCTCCCAGTTGGCCGACGCCGAGAAAGGGCGCGACGCCGCGCAGCAACAAGTCGTCGCGATGACGAAAGAGCGCGATGCAGAAAAGCAACGAGCAGACGCCGCCACAAAAGAACTGAACCTTAAAAAGTCGTCCTCGCAACCTCGTGTTCCGCCAGCGGGCCCGGCTAAAATAATAAGATCAGATATGAAAGAGCAAATGTATCGATCCGCCCTTTCGATAAAAGTAAACACGAAAGCTGCGGTCGTAAGGATAAATACACCGCCGCCGTATCCTAACAAGACCGAGTTTTCGCTAAAGCTTGCAGATATATTCTCGCAAGCGGGATTTGCCGTGTACGACGGATCGCAGACCCCAACTTCACCAACAGAAACCGGGGTGATGATTTGCACTAACGATGTGGATGCGCCATCCGATATAGATGTCTCCGTAAAGAAGATGTTCAATGATGTAGGAATAGACGCAACTTTTATTCCTATCTCCGAAGCTAAATATCACGGAGACGTTACGATATTTCTTGGGCCAGACTTATGAATGATTACTTCTCGTCGACGATTACGTCGTCATCTGCCCCGCCGCGCCGGGCCGTTCCGCGTCCTGCTAGCGCAAATCGAGAGACGGTGGCTTCTCTCTTGCGATCTTCGCCGCTCGCTTTTTGCGTTTCTTCGCGGGCTTTGTCTTCGGCTTCGGACGATAGGCGAGGACAACGTCGGCAATCGCGTCGAGTTCCTTTGGAATCTCCTCGGCCTTCGGCTTGGTCATTGGATCAGCCCCTTGTAGGTGAGGCGCTTGCCGGCCGTCCCGCGAACGAAGCTGTCGAGACGCGTCATCGTGTGATTTTTCACGTTACCTTCGTTCAAGCGGAATGCAAATTCATCAACGTAGCGATCAAGGTGCTTCGGGCTGGCGTGATGATAGACGCCGATCAGGCCGCGCTTGAGAACGGCGAAGACGCTTTCGATGCCGTTCGTGGTGACGTCGTCACGCACATATTCGCCAGCGCTGTGATTGATGGTTTCGTGCGCAAAGCCGGCGATATTTTTGTAGATGGTCGCTTCGTCCGTGTGGAGCGTAGCGCCGGCTTCGACGTACTTGGAAATCACCGGGCGAACCGTGCTGGCGTTCACGTCGTCAATCGTTCCGGCGACGACTCGGCCGCCACGCTCGCGCATGCCGAAGACCGCCGTCTTGCCGTTGGACCCGCCGCGAACGTGCAGGCGCTTCGACTCATGCTTGTTCTCTTCCAAGCCGCCGACATACGTCTCATCAATTTCGATGATGCCGCGCAGCTTTTGATTACGGATTACGGTGATGGGGTGGACGGCGCCCCGACGGCATCAAGCGTGCCAAGATGGTTGTTGTCACAAACCCATCTGAGGGAAGCCGTCCATGGGCAAGTCTATCAAGAATCTGTCGTCTGTCACGGTTGTCGGGC
>JARLJD010000027.1 GCA_031291395.1 Alphaproteobacteria bacterium
AAAATCCATATGAACGCGACGAGCAAAAGTATTTTGGATGAGCCGGATTTCTTTATCTCCTGCGATCACTGCAATCATCAAGGAATGCCGGACAAGACGGTGGATGACGCGCTGGCGAACTGGAGGGAGCAGATAGATTTTCTGGTCATGCGCGTGGGGCGATTGACCAAGAAATGGGGAAGCTAATGACGCCGCCGCTCGTGCGGGAAAGCCCCGCGCCATAGCGTTACCAGATTCCGGATAATTCCAACTGGCCGGTTTTCAATCGAACTATTTTTCATAGGAGGCATTCTATGACCGATACGCATGTCCACGTACCTTCCGCCCTTGATCAATTCCGCGCCGCTATTGAGCAAAGGGGAATTACGCCGCCAGATAGCATTGAAAGCGACGGCAAGTTTCATCGTTTTTCCAGCAGCGGCAGATCGAATGACGATGCCGGATGGTACGTTTTCTATGACGGCGATATTCCTGTGGGGGCTTTCGGTGACTTTCGTACCGGAGATAAAGTCAAAGCTTGGGCTGCCGACATCGGGCGGGTTTTGTCTCCCTCGGAAACGAGTTCCTTCCGACAAAAACAGGCCGAAAGCAAAATCAAACGCGAAGCCGAAAAAGCCGCGCGTCGCGCAAAAGCCAAAGACAAGGCCAGTGCCATGCTGCGCCATTCCAGACCGGCAGGCGACGATCATCCTTATCTGGCGCGCAAAGGCGTGAAGGCTCACAGAATTGCCCTCTGGAAGGACCTGCTGCTTGTGCCGATAATTGACGAGACACAAAAGGTTCAATCGCTGCAGATGATCTCCGGTGACGGGGGGAAGAAGTTCCTTTCCGGTGGGAAGATGCAGGGATGTTATTTTCCGATTGGTTCCGTCAAAGACGCCAAAACCATTATGATCGCCGAAGGCTACGCAACGGCGGCGACTGTTCACGAAGCAACCGGCCTTCCTGTGATCGTGGCATTCAATGCCGAGAATCTGGTGCCTGTGGCAAAAACGATCCGCGCCCAGAATCCAAAGGCCGATCTTGTCCTGTGCGCCGACGATGATTTCAAAACCAAGGGCAATCCGGGCGTGACCAAGGCGGCGGAGGCGGCGCAGGCCGTGGACGGGAGGCTTATGGTTCCTTATTTCGGCGACAACAGGCCGGACGGCGCGACAGATTTCAACGATATGGCGGCTCATTTGGGGAAAGACGCTGTTGCCGGTTTTTTTACCTCTCGGCTTTTGGAAAGGGACAAGGAAAGGACTTTCCCAACCGATGATGATTCTGAAAACGATGATGCAGAGGAGGACAAAAATGAAGAAGACAAAGAAGAAATCCTGTATTTCGCCAGCCCCGCCGCTTCTTCCTATCGACCGGCTGCGGCGGCTTCGGGGCCGGTATATGTCCCTGAGCCTCGAAAGCATTTCACCGAGGAAGAATTCCCGGAAATTCAAAACATCTGGAAAACCGTAAAACGCCTGTCGGCAAGCCACAACGAATCCGGTTACCACATCCTTCTTAAAAACAAACACAAGCTTGTCGTGACCAGAAACAAGGTGTCGGTGGAAGAGAGCCTGTTGCATCGCCCTCCCGATGAAGTCTATGTCGCCGCCTGCGAACAGGCGCGACAATTCTGGCTCGGGCAGATGGAAGTCAACGGCGACAACAAGCACAGGATCAAGGCTTGGGCATATGCGCGTGTTTACGGCGTTCAGGTCACGAATTTCAAGCCGAACGAATACGAACAGGCCGAAGCCGAAAAACTGATCGAGAAAATCCGCAATGCGATGGAGCCGAGCTTTAGCCGACCAACGGCAAGCAAGGCGCAGCAAACGCCCACGCCGAGTCCGTAACCAAAAGCCACTCAGCAGGGGCCGTGGAAATCCCGCCTAACGGTGGCGTAGCGTTTTTTGTCAGAATCCGGCGGTTGGTATGATGTCTTCGGGGCAACATCCGGTTTAGCGGGAGCGGGCGATTCTGATTGCTTGCCTCCCAATGCGGCATAACGTCCCCGCGCGCTTGCTGAATCTTTCTCTGCGGTGGCCGGTCCAGCTGAAGTGAACGATTCTGAATGCATATTGCGCATTGCGACAAGATTTCCCCTCGCTTTCCTTGTCTCCAATCCTGCCGTGGGTGAATTTGTGGGATGCGCGGCGGCGGGGGAAGATTGCTGTTGTGCATCGGACTTCTGATCCGCTAACGCCTTGGCCATTTCTTCGAGCCGGTTTGTGGCTTGCTTTGCTTCGTATGCGATGATCTCGCGATTGTCCCAAACGGCTTCGGTCAGAGCAGCAGTCGTCGAAGGGAAATTGGCCGCATCGCCAGCAGCAGTGGCAACATTACCTTTGTCTTGATCTTGCCCTTTATCGGTTTTTGTCTCGAACCAGCCTTTGACGTGCTCGGTTGCTTTGGCTGCGAATTGTGTGACAACTTTTCTGTGGTCATAAATAGTCTCAGCTGTATCCATAGCCAAGGCCGTACCACCAGTAACGGCTGTGACAAGGGCGGGGCCAACCACAGTCGGATTCCAGCAATCAGCCGCCGTAAGACCGGCTGAAATGGTCGCTGTGCCGTATAAAGCAGCTTTGGCTGCATCGTAAGAGCCACGGACTTCGTCGCCTTTCTCGAATGCATCGTAGCTACTCTTGGCGCTGAACCCTGCCCCGATTGCGTTTCCGACAAAAGGTACGGCTTTGGCGAAGCGTACCGAAGAGGCAAGGAGTTTCATGCCGCCAACCATGACGGTGCTCGCTACAGCTGCCTCGGAAGCTTTCTTGACGCCGCCACTGAAATCTCCATCGATCATCATCGCGCCAGCATCGATAAAGGGGAGCGCAAGCGCTACAGTACCGAATGTTGCGTTTGTCTTCTCAAGGGCGCTCCATGCGCCTACATCTGGGGCGTGGACGGAGAGCGTTTCGGCGGGGTTGACAGCTATTGCTGATTTTTCCGATGTCGTAGAAGCAGCCTGACCGGATTGCACTGTCGGAGAAGTTGATCTCCCTGTTTGAGCGCTAGTTGCTTGCGTTGTCGTTACTCCTGCCGTGTTCCCCGCTGCGTGTGATGAGGAAATTTCAGGAACAGGGGGGGTGGCCGCAGCCGGAGTGTTTGCAGCAAGACTCTCTGTTGGTGCGCCATTCGCCGCAGATTCTTCAGCAGAAGATGCTGTGGGATCAAAAGCTCGCACGGGCAAGCGTATGTTTTTATACTGGCTCCGATCAAAGCAAACTAATTGTGCATTCTCATTGGCCCGCGTAAAAATATGATGATACGTCATTTCTTCAATGTGTAACGGGTCGAGATTATCAGCCTTGGTCGTTTGCCGCGCAGAAGCAAAAAGTTCCGCTTCCCTCGAAAATTCTTGCGCCTTTTGAACGTACCATTCCGGCTTTGTCGGGCCATCAGCGCGGGCTTCAATATGTTCTTTCAGCTCCCGCCATTTTAAAGCCAAGTCCCCTTTTTCTTCTTCCGTCCACAGGCGATTTCTTTCGTTTTCGATTGCGTCTTTGGCTTGCGCTTGGGAAAGCTTTCCGTCATTAAGGTAGAGTCTTTCCCCATCGCGACGGTAGACCGTAACCAGATCAAGATTGGATTTTGTTTCCAGCCGGTCAACATTTTCAGGAAAAACCTCATAAACCGCGTCGTGGTAATCAAGATCGACAAATCGGGCAGCTTTGCCTTTCGCAAGGTCGCGTTCATAGCGTTCAAAAACCCCATATATGCTGGCTTTGGAATTAGCCGCAATCGTGTGTAAATCGACCGCGTAGTCTTCTTTCTTAAATGCCCTAATCATCCTCTCAGTATCGTCAATCGATTTTAATGTCGTTTCATAGATGACGTTGTTGCGCCCAGCTTTTGCATCAGCGAGCAATCTGCTTGTCCATTCCCATGCGTCTGCGTTTGTATGAACTGCCGTTTCAAAGGGGTGTTCCTGAAAGATTTCCGAAAGTTTGGTGTGCTCTTTCCTGAGTTCGTCCATATCGACATGAACGGGTTTTTGTGTCGGGTCAAATTTTTTCTCGACGATGGAAAATATGGTCGATTTTCCCGCCCCTGTTTGTCCCGATATAATGACGAAACGGGGGAATTGCAAAGATGCGTGGTCACGAAGATATTTCTCGCAAATATCTGCATAAACACGATCGATCACATCGGGAGCAAGCCTGTATTTATCCTGGTCCGCCATTCTTATCTTCCGCTGTTTTCGCCCTTGGTTTTATAGTTCTTGCATATGCGAGTTCCTCCTCCTTGTGTTCTTGGTAAAATTTAAGATGCTCGGTTGACGTGCGCTGTATGGCTTTCTCATCGCCAAGATCAATTTTTTCCAGTTCTTCGTGATACTTTCTAGATTCCTTTTTCAGGGCCAGTGCTTCCGGACTGTCTTTGCCGTGTTCATCCTCGGCTTTAAAAAGTCGAGCCCTGATGATCCGTTGACATCCGCCAATAGTGCTTTGCGCGTCCCATATACGAAACTGAAGTTCATCAACCTCGATTATTCTTTTGGCCTCTTCCGGGGTCACTTCGAGGTTTTCTTCGATAATTCCGATTCTTGTGTCGATTGTTTCTCCTCGTTTTAATCTTACGCTTGCTTCGTAATCTCGAATCTCTTGTCTGTGTTCCTTAAAAAACGTCTGATGTACATCAAAGGCGCGTTGTATCGCCTCTTCATCGCCACGATCAACTTTCTCCATCTCTTCGTTATATTTCGTCAATTCCTTCTCTTGGTCCCGCACTTCTGGGCTATCCTTGCCGTGTTCATCCTCAGCTTTCTGAAGTCGAACTCTGATGATCCGTCGACATTGGCCAATAAATGCCCCCGCGCTCAACATGCGATCAGCAAGTTCATCCGCGCTTTTGCTCTTTTCTTCAGTCATGGCAAACACCTATATGAAAATCCTATGAAGGATACCCCATTATGATAACTAAACGCTTAATTCACATCACAAAAATCACACCAGCTTGCCGCTAACTAAAAAAATGTACTTATTTCAAAGTGTTGCTTGGCCGGAGTAGGCGCCCATAAAATCGCCAAATCAAAAAATCCCGTCCGTTCCTATAGCTTTAATCTGCTGCCGGAGGCGCAAACAGAAGGTCGCAAAGTCGATCCCGGCACAATCACAAACGGCCTGTTTAACTACGTGTGCGATTATCTGAAGACAAGCCCCATGAAAATCCGCAACGGCTACATCTGGTCGAAGAAGGATCGACGCTGGCACAAATTGCCGCGCCGCGTCTGGCTGCGGTTGCAATGGGAGCATGCTCTCAAACGTCAACAACAGAAGCCACAAGAGGAAAAAGGCCATAACTCGCCGCATTCATTTTCAACCAATCCATAGGTGACCCATGTCCAAACTGCTCATCCCCACCGACCCGGAAGTATTCGATCTTTTCCTGTCGCAAACCATCGACCGCTATAACGATATGCTTCCTGATGAGGCGCATGAGGCCATTGAAGCCGACTGGCACGAACAAATGGCCGCGGTTATCGAGGCGGCTATGTTCCAGACTCCCTGCGGAAACTTCCACGAAATGGCCGAGCTTCTGGAGATCGCAAGAGAGAACGGTTCCGGCATTTACTTCGTCCCCATCTGCAGCTGCGAATGGGACACATGGAGGCGCAAATGACCTCGCCAATTAAACTATCAAAACGCGCCTTGATCAAAGCCTTGTTCTTTTTCGCCGCTTCGCTGACTTGTTCGACCAAGACGATGTTCCTGTCGTTGGTACAGACATTGATGGAGAGATTGGCACCCCCCAAACGCATGCCAAGAAAGCCAACCGCCAAATTAGAGCTGTAAGAGCCATCAGGACAACGCGCGTCAGAAGAATTTTTATCGCTTCTTTGAACACGCATATCAACACAACAACAAAGGAGAAATATCATGAACAAAGAAATTATTCGCGCTGCTGCGCTGCCCATCCTAACGGCTTTGCTTGCCGCGCCTTTGGCAGCGCCTCCGGCTTTCGCACAAAGCCTCAAAGACGGCGGTTATATGGCAACAGGGCCATTAATTCCCTTCTGGGTCAATACATCGAGTCCAACACCCGTGAATATTATGAATCTCCGCGCAACCCCGACTCCCAATGTTTCCATAAATGGTTCCGTAGGTATTGGAACGACCACCCCGCAAGTCTCCCTCGACGTTAACGGCGGTGTGCGCCCCGGTTCCAGCGCGACTGTCACGACTTGCGGATCCGGCGCGGCGAATGGCGAGGGTACGCAACGCTACAATTACGGGACGCACGGTTATGAGTACTGCAACGGCACGAAATGGCAAGGATTTGGCGGCAGCGGATTTCCCGTAAGTCACGGCGTGGTTTCGGCATCGGTCAGCGGCAATGACGAAAACGGAACATGGATCGCGACGTGGTGTTACGCGCAAACGGACTCAAACGGGCTTCCTCTGATTTATCAATGCACGCAGGGAACAGGCTGTTGGGGTTGGGGCTATTCGACTTTTAATCAACAGGTCTTTTGGAGCGGCAAAGGAAAGTCGTCCTATAGCTGGTATTTCGCCTGTTCGGTAACGTCGGCAGGATTGAGCGCGGCGGGGCCGAATAATTGGTCGGCCTTTGCCCCGTGGTAGCAAGCCACAATTTCTCTATCGAATAATTTTCATTGGAGGGATAAATGAAAAAACTGTTGAAAGCGATCATCGTAATTTTTGCGGCCTTTCTGTTAATGGGGGCAAGCCCCGCTTTGCCGCAAAACGCGGCGACCGCCGTGTTTGACACGCGCATTCCTGCTCTGCCCGCGGAAGCCGATGTAAAACCGCCTTGTCCCGCTGGTTCCATGCCCGATTTTGAAGAGGACGCGAAGGACAGCAAGGATTTTACCTGCGTTCCCGTGGCGCAGAGCGCAATTGATCCAACGTCTGCGGAACAATCGGCAAAACCTTCCGCCGAAACCGCGCCGCAAAAACCTGCCGATCCCGCGCCCCCAGCCGCTGCGCAGATTGCCGCAGGCGGCAGGGTGTTCGATCAGGAAAACATCGGTTGCCGTGCCAGCAAGGATGCAGACGGCAAAATCTATCTGATGCCTTTACAGGACGATGTTTGGATCGCGACGAATAATTACAGCGCAAAGACAACCGTCAATGGCGTTGCTGTCTATTCGTCCTGCATCGTCGGCGATACAGGCCTTGAAGTTGTGATTTCAGCGCAGGGGTATTTGCCGCAGATTTTCAGCGCAAAGTGGGATTAGGCAAAAAGCCCATCCTCCTTTCTTCGGCCACCTCTATCACAAAACCAAAAGGAGCCGCCATGTTCCACGACAAAAACGAACCGTCTCCGCTCGACCTCGCCAAATCCCTCACGCCGTGGGGGATGAAGTGGATCAACGAGTTCGACGGTCTGGAAATCCACCCCTGCCAAGTCATCGGCCATTTGAACGGCGAACAAATCGCGAGGCCATGTGCGCCGGAGCAAGCTTCCTTCTGGACGGTATACGGACATTACAAACCAGACAGCATTTCTTCCGGCATCGAAGCCCTCGAAGATTGCCCGACCGAATCCGCCGCGCAGAAATCCCGCGACGGATTGCTCAAATGCTATCCGCACCTGTCCGGCAACAGGCTTTCTTTGAGGCAAACGGTTCAGGACAAGCTTATGCTCTGTGAACATGGGCTTTCCGCTCTCGCCGCGTTTTATTTGGCAATTGTTCCACGGATAGTCTGAAGAAAATGGCGATCTATTTCTGCGGCTGTTTTTCCAGACTTGAACCTGTCATATTCGATAACAGGGACAGGATGATCGCCGCGCCCGATGCGTTCAAACAGCGCGCGCATGCGTTGTTTGCGCTCGCGGTATGCGGGATCGTCGTATCCCATTGTTTCGATAACCACGAGGGGCTGTGAAACGCCTTCCCCTCGGCAGCGCAGGATGAAGTCCGGCAGGCAAAGTTCTCGCGGGTCTTCGGTTTCCCGCGGGCCGATGTCGAAGAGAGGCTTTTCAATCGTCATCGTGATGTTGGATTTTTTCGCCAACTCGTCACGGCAAGCGATAAGAATCGCCAGCGTTTCGCGCTCCAACTGGCTGTCCACAAGGGTGAGGCGATCCCACGCGAGGCAGGGGTGGGCATACGCGTTCAGTAGCTCAACGTGAGCAGCATTACGGCGCGGTTGGCTTAACAGGCCAATAACCAGATACGGCGGGCGGCGGGTTGTTTCTCCCTCGCCGAACACCGCCAGCTTACCGGTCACGGATATGGGTTTCAGGTCGGCGCGTTTGGGATAAAGGGTGTTGTTCTCGATCCGGTCAAAAGTTTCGATGAACAGGCCGTGAGGCCGTTTTAAGTTTTCCGGCTTTTCATCCAATCTTTTCTTGAGACTGTAATAGTCCCCCAGTGACGTTGCGAGCCAGCGGGAGAGTTTCTGATCCGACGAGAGAGAATAAGACGCCGCCGCATCCTCAAGATGCAAAATCTGTTTCTCGCGATTCCCGCGCAAGGGTTCCGTGGGATAGAGCCGGTCGAGTTTGGCCTCATGCAGCAAAGAGCAAAGAACTCTGGCAAGCTTCGGTCGCGAACGGTTGGTCGTGACATGCGCCGTCAAACGCGGCGGCGTATCGTCATCGCGAAAATTGCGCAGCAGATTCAGCTGATGCTCGTCCTCCGGCTTCTGCCGTCTGTACGAAACAATCAGCTTTTTCTGTTCCTGCGGTTCGCGGAAAAAATCGCAGCCCTCATCATGCGGCGTCCCCCTGCCGTCAACCTCGCGCCTGATATGCGTTCCGGCGACCAAGAACAGCAACGGCGCGTGCGGCGCGTCGGGACGGCAATCGAACAAAAAACGATGTTTCAACTCGTAATGTTTTGAAACGACATCTTCGCCATCGCTCCGGTGCCGCCCTTCGGCAAAACGCCCGAAGGCAAGGCGCAGCTTTCTATCCTCATCCGGCGACAAGGCGATTGGCGTCACATGGGACTGATTGGTTGAGAATTTTAACATCGCATTAACCAAACAGACGCGCAAAAGCGCACCTCTTCAAAAACCTTCTCATTCTAAGCACAGAAAGGAAAGATATAATGAAGAACGTCAATGTCCACACCACGCGTGAAGCATGGCTCCGCGCCGGAACGAACGAGTTACTCCCTTATTTTGCATCTCTCGGCTATGCTCTGCCGGACAATATCCGCTATGCCATATCGTTCACCTCCGGCGGCAAGCGCGGTATGGAAGGCGAATGCTGGCCTCCCGAAGCCTCTGCCGACAGGCATTTTGAAATCATCATCAAAGCCGACCGCGAAGACCCCATCGAAATTCTCGGCATTCTTGTACACCAACTGATTCATTATGCCTATATCAGGATTATGCCGAGTTTGGCGCAAAAGCCCCTAAATCTATTGATGTTTCAGCGTTGTTGCTCGGCATAATTAAAGGGATTCGAGGAAGGTAAGCAGCGTATCATCTGGTCGGTATCTTCTGGGCTTTGATGCGGGAGCGGCGATAAGAGCAAGAGCTTTTTCCTTCAGGCGCATGTCTGCGTGCATGTAGACCTGTGTGGTTTCGACGGATTCATGCCCGAGCCAGAGTGCGATCACCGATTGATCGAAGCCATGATGCAGGAGTTCCATTGCCGTGCTGTGCCTGAGAACATGCGGGCTTACCCGTTTGTCATGGGCAAGGTTTGTGGACGAACGAGACACTCCGTCGGTCGCCCAATCGCGTGGGCGTCGTTTGTGCAACCCGCAATCCAGCCCTGTGCTTGTCCTTCACGTAATTTGAAGGCTCGACCTTCAAGCCACACCTTTGCAGGATGACGGCACCACGGACAACGAGGGAAGATAGTTTTATAAGTTGGCATGGCTATATCCTCTGGATTGATGACAGCGAAAAGCTGTCGTTTCCCGGTACATTGCGGCAAGGCTAATCCCACAATTTTATGCCGAGCAATAACGCTGAAACATCAATAGATTTAGGGGCTTTTGCGCCAAACTCGGCATAATCCCGATATAGGCATAATGAACCTTATGCCGATATCGGCATAAGATTCACGTTTTGCTCCCCGCCCACGTCAAGCACGGCAAAGAGTTCCGTGATATTGCCTTGCGCGTGGGATTAGAGGGAATGATGGCTCACGCCATGCCCGCGCCGCCGCTGCGAGAACGACTGGCTGTTATAGCCACATTGCTTGGTCCGCTGCCCCACGCCAAACTCGATACGGAAATTGGCGCAAGCGGAGCCAAGAAATCCGGCGTTCGTATGCTGAAAGCTGAATGCGGCGCGGCTTGTGGTTACACCATCCGTATTCTCCCTAAATGGGCGCGTGTAGGACTGCCGCTTTGTCCGGTGAATCCCGCGCACGGTGCGCTGGTTTGCGATATTCCAGACGATGCAAACGATGTCGCCGCCGTTTTGCAAGAAAACGCCGTGGCAGAAACACCAATCGTTATTCCGCCAAACGAATGAAGCCGAGCAAATCGGCTTCCTAAATCGCAAACGGAAAAACAAACCGGCTCCCCCGATTCCAAAAACCGCCCTTCGTCGCAGGCTCCGCAAGGTGTGGGTTGTATTACGTTGTAATACAACCCGTAAATGTAGACGTTGTCATACATTTATCCCGCAGGGCTGCGCCCATGCACCGCGAGGTATTGACATGACCCGCCCTAAATTACCCAAAGAACAATCGCGCAGCTCAATGCTTACCATTCGCGTTGACGAAGAGCAGAAGCGGCTCATCGAAGACGCGGCAGAACGCGAGGGGCTGCAAATCTCCAGCTTCATCCTCATGCTTCTCGTCCGCGTCCATATCTTGCCGGAGAGTTGCCTTGGGAAAATCAAACGCCGTCCGGTTCCTTTCTTCAACGAACTTCACGCCTTGATCGGAACGGTCAATCTGGTCGGCGGCAATTGCAAGCAACTCGCCCTTGCTCTGCCCGACACCGCCGGTTTGCGTTCAACCCACGCAAGCATTATGCGCGCCGCCGAAGCCGTCACGGATGCATTGCAAGGCAAGTCGATACAGGTGGGAGTCAATCTTTGCAAGTTGGACGGTGAACTGACCCATATCGGCTACGCCTTCAACGACATTGTCCGAAGCGTGAATATGGGCAAGCCGCAATTGTCCAATCTCCCCGCCGTTCTTTCGGCGATTGCCCGAACGGCAGACGCCATCACCGCCGCCATGACCGGCAGGCCGGCGCAGAATGCCGACATGGCCTATGTGAAAGACTTGGCAAATCTGGCGCGGGAGGACGTGCGCGCGAATATGAAAAATGCCGCGAAAGGACACACCAAGCGGCAAAAAGGCGATGCCTGATGTGGATACAAGGGCGCAGGCGCGGCGGGTCAAAAGACTTGTCCAAGCATTTGCAGAAGGAGGAAAACGAGTCCGTAGAGGTGCGAGAGATCAAGGGCTTTTCTTTCTCCAACCTGACGGGGAAATCCCTCGAAAAAGCCCTGAAACAGATGGAGGCCATTGGCTATGGCAAAGGCAGCAAGCGCAATCTCTATCACGCGATTGTCGCCCCCGCCTATGGTTGCGCCCTGAACGCCGCGCAGCGGAAATTTATGGTTGATTATTACGCCGAACATATGGGGTTTCAGGGACATCAATGCGCCGTGGTCGAACACTGGAAGAAAGGCAAACAGCATTTTCACCTCGTCTTCAACATCATCAACCCTATAACCGGCAAAATCCACGAGCTGAAATGGACAAAGCGACAGGAATGGAAAATCTCGCGGGGGCTGGAGGAGATATTTTGGCATCCAACCCCAACGCCAAAAGGCAAATCAACGCGGACATGGGAAATGCAGCGCGGCAAGCGTACCGACGTCGATCCGCGCAGGATGCGGAAAGAGGTTACGGCGATATTTGACACCAGCAAAACGGCGCAGGAATTTGTCGCTGCGCTCAGCAAAGCAGGATACGCCCTGACGCGCGGCAACAAAAACAAACTGGTTCTGGTTGATAAGGTTGGAGACACCCACGGGCTGATGCGCCGGATCGAAGGCAAGAAGCTGTCCGATTTGCGCCAGAAGTTTACCGGCATCGAAAAGCTGCAACTTCCGATCTATGCCGATCTATTTAAAGAACGGAATGGCGGGAAGACAGAAACAGATTTTGCGCCGCGAGAATTTATCGACCCGCAGCGCGTCAAGAAGGATGTTCAGAACGCCTATCGTACCAGCAAAACCGGCGCAGAGTTCTTCGCCAGACTGAACAAGCGCGAATACGCGCTCGGACGCGGTTTGAAAGGCTTTGCCGTCATTGACAAGAACGGCAATCGGCATGACATCGACAGACTGTTGGGCAACAAATCGGCGAAAGGGCTGAACCAGAAATTCCCCGACCTCGCCGCAATCCGCCCCCGTCCTGTGTCGGAGATCATCCGGCGGTTGAAAGCCAAAAAACGCGGCGGCAAATTTGTCCGGCGCGGCTCTGGCGGAGGTTCGATACGGCCTTCCTTTATCCAGCATCCGCAAACGCCATTTTACCGGCAGACAAAAACAGCCTTCGCAAAAGAAGCCCGATCCATCCTCACAAGCAGGCAGCAAGAGAACCCCAACCCGCCCAGCAAATTGCTTCCCACCAAAAAAGGTTGGCCAGAAGCGGCGATGAGAGATTGGAAAGCATGGGGACACAAAGACCCGCCACGTTTCTTCTCGATTTGGCCGGAATTAAAGCAGGATGGCGTCGTGTTTTCAGACAGGCCGACGCACAAATGAACAAGCGCGATTTTCAGAGCAACCCTAAAAATGGAGGATTCCCATGAATGACGATCAAATTCTAGCCAACTATTTCTTCATCAAACCCCGCGGCCTTCAAATCTTCCGCGTCCAGCGCCGTGGCTCCGCAACCATCCTGTGGACTTCCCGCGCCGCCGTCCTGCGCTATCTGCAAGACCTGCAGGACGCGATCTTACAGGCCGATAATCGGGGCGTTTAACCTGAAGTTTTCTTTCTTAAAAATCCCACGGTTAAAAGTGCGGCAGTTGAAATAAGCAAAATAATTGCTGGAATAACCATGTCGCCGCCCGGCCAATGCAAACCGCTTCCTTCACCGATCCAGAATATTCCGAATGTGGTCAAAATAACGCCGACGCCGAATTTGAGGCTGTTTTCCGGAACGCGAGTCAAAGGCTTGTGCAAGATGACGCCCAGCAGCATGACAAGGATCAATGCCGCCGCCGCGCCGACGCTGGCCGAAATGAACGAGGCTCTTGCCGCGCTGACGGCGACGATAATGAAGATAACCTCGATGCCTTCGATCAGAACCGCCTTGAAGCTGACAGCGAAGGCCAGAAGGTCGAAGGAATTTCTCGTTTCAGAAGCCTGTCCCATTTGCTTAATGTGCCGCTGATAAATCCGCCTTTCATCATGCAAGGGGATAATGCCCGCTGCCCTTAACACAGCTTTGCGCAGCCAGCGCAGACCAAAAACCGACAAGAGAGCGCCGATAACGAGCTGCAACCACGCCACAGGGAACAGGTGTTGCGTGAACGCCGGACTGAAAAGCATCACCAAAAGAAACAGGGCAATCAGCCCGCCTCCGGCACCGAGAAGCGACGCGCGCCAACCACGCGACACGCCGACCGCAAGGACAATTGTCAGCGCTTCGACGCATTCGACCAGTGACGCCAGAAATGCCGCGAGAGCCGTAGCGCCTGAATAAGTCCAGATCATGTGGGGATTGTTCATACGACTCCAACGGTTGTCTGGAGGATTAATACAACGGTTTTTCTCTGACTGAATTACATGCTTTGCGATCAGAAAAACACCCCCCGTCTGCATTCAGTATGCAGGGTGTCCTTGAACACAACATATAGATTTTCCCCCATTTTTATAGGAGATTTTTCATGACCGACGATACAAATACGCGCATTTTTGATGTGGAAAAGCTGGAATCATTAGAGGTAGAATCCAGCCGTGATTTACGTTCCGCCAAATCCTCTCGGCGCAGCAAAAAAGCCAACCCCGACCAATTCGATTTCTTTTCCCAACTCTCACCCCAACAGGAGAAAACCCATGCAGATGCAAACCGCGTTTCATCAGACAGAGAGAATGTTGACCCATATTCTGTACGACAGCGGGATGGAAAATACGATCCTCAGATTCTGGCGGGAGAACCAGCCGGAGTTGGTGGAGGAACTTCTGTTACAACAAATGCTCAAGAAGACCTTGATGCAGAAAGCGAACGATCTGTTCGATCTGCAGATCAGTCTGGAGAAAACAGAGAAACTACCTCCGTCGCTGGCGGAGATGGAAGCGTGGCGGATTCTGATGAGGCCGACGACACAGGACGAGGAGGAGGAGGAAGAAGAAACGAGCATGGGCGAGATGGATCTGTAAATCTCGCTTTCGCCGAAGATAATGAAGCAGAAAAGCCTTCCCGCGATTATCGTATCACAACGGAAAGCCGCATCGGAGAAGGCAGTCTGCGCGAGAAAGCGCAGCTCAATCTCGACGCCATCCAACTCCTGAAAGCGATCGAACGGGAGGATCGGCGAGCCACCGAACAGGAAAAGCATGTCCTTGCCCGCTATACGGGCTGGGGAGCCATGCCCGCCGCGTTCGATTATTACACAGGTCGCGCCGATGAATGGAACGATGTTCGCGATACGTTAAA
>JARLJD010000193.1 GCA_031291395.1 Alphaproteobacteria bacterium
CAGCAAATGAAAGTCGGTTGGAATACCAGCCGAAGTTTCAAGGTTGAGGCGAGCTCCGATATCCGAGATGTCTCGGACAACGCAATCGCGCGTCATACAAAGGCCACCGAAGGCGATTTGCGCGCCTCTCAAAACCCGATGCCTACGGGCTCTTCGTTTCTCTGGCTGCGCCCAAGAGTCCGGCGACATCTTGTTGCTCGCATCTGCCCCGGCGCGGAGGCCGCCGGGCGCAACTGAGAGCATTGAGAACAAATCTTTACAAAATATTAAGCGCTCTGGTTAAACCGCTGGCGCCTTCCTCAGCCTAACGCCAGCGCCTCCGCCATTCTCCGGGATGAACTCGACGCCAGAGCAACTTACAAAAAAATTGCGATCGCCTGCATAACGGTTCCCATTGCGAGAAGAACGAATCCAGCGTCACTTGTCTTTTCGTTCTTGAGGGCCGCCATTCTCATTTCACCAAGCATTCGCCCTTCGCTATCCAAGTAGCCAAATGCACCTCCGCCGCCCCGGCGACCCACCCACCAAAGCAATCCCCCGCCGAACAGCTCAGCAATAATCCCAAGAAGCCCAGAGTCTTGGTGCTCATGCGCGTATTTCCTTATTCATCATTCGAGGCGTTCAGGTCCGCGAGGGGGACGGTGTCGCGGGCCGGAGCTTTCCCTGCATTGGAATTAAGGGCGATCGCAGCCAACCTGCGCAAGGCCTCAGGCCGCGTCGGCAAGTCCGGTTGATCCTTGCGCCAAGCGTCGAGCGCAGCAAGTTCCGGCGCCTGCAATCTGACGCTTATTTGCGTTCCCGTCTCGGCGGGCCGAATTTTATTTGCCATCGTGGTACCGTGGTGTTGACACGCTATAAATTCATGGTACCATGAAAATCACAGCAAGCAAGAGCCCGCTGGGCTAATCCACCACAGAAACCAGATTTCTGTGAACGGGCGAGGCTTGCCAAGATCGAGGGCAACGCCATGAAAATCCAAATCTCGCACCTTTTCCGCGACCCGCAACTCAAGGCCATCTTCGCCGCAGCCGAACGCGACCAAGGCCAGGAACCCGTGACCATCGTTCCCAAGCAGCCGAAACCGCACCTATCCGGCGGCGCCGTCCGCCGCGTCGGTCAACTCGTGGACGCCTGATCGATCCGACTACCCCTCAAATCTGAGGGAAAGCCCGACACCCACCAACATCAAGGAAAAGACCCAGGTCGAAAAACACCGCTTCGGCAAGCGCTACCGGCTTGCCCGAATCCGCCGAAAATACAGCCGACGCGGCTCTCATCGAAGCCGTGCGCCAGCAAATTGAGGTGAAAGATGCATTCAACAACCATCGATCATGGATAATGATGATCCTGACGTGCTGCGCCTCTCGGCGACGATGAACGAAAGGTTCGCGGCCGTTCTGAATATGAAGGCGACGACGCGGGCCGGTTTGGTCGCGAAAGCCATGTTGCTGAAGCGTTGGCATGCCGGCGTCGATGAAAATATCCCGCTTCACGTGTCGGATAACGTTGACCTGTTGGCTTGGCAGATCGCAAACGAAATTATCGGGATCTTCGACCAAAAGCCCGCGACGGACGAACAGTGGGCTTCGATCGACTTCGAACCATGGACGCACGCCGCCGACGAATGGACGCCGCCGACCAACGTGGAATGGTACGAGGTCGCGAAAACCCACCTCATCACGGTCCGTCTCGCGTGGGCGCTGCTTTATAGGAGCAAGGATCAGTTGGTCGAAGGACTGCGGGAACTCGACGAAGAAGACGGCAATAAAATGATGAGCGACTTCATATCCGCGATCCACTTTTTCGAAAGCACCGCCAAAATTCTGAAACTCGCGGAGACGCGCATCATCTGCGCCGGCACTGTCCTTGAAGTTGAGGACGGCGCCGACGACTGAGCAGCGCCACTTTATCGAATTCCGGCCCGGAATGCGGGTTCTGATCGAGGATAGACGCCCCTCTAGCGTGCTCACGAAACAAACGAGGCCCCGTTGTGCGGGGCCTCGGCTTTTATCCGGGTGTTTTCATTTAGCGCTTGCCGCAAATCTCGCCCGTACGCACGTCGATCAGATCGTCGCCCCCCGCGAATCCGCCCAGAATCTGCGCGCCGTTGGCGGGGACGCAGGTCTGTCTGACCTCAAAGGGTGACGACGAATTCGCCTGCATTGCGCGAGGATCAACCTTGGCTTTATGCGGCTGGGCTGCGGCGAGGCTTGACCCGACGGCGATCAGGCAAAACGCGCCAAGCGCGGCGACTTTCGCAGCGGAACGAGCGGCATTCAACGAGGCGTGAGCGTAAGAGCGAGACATCTGGAACTCCATCTGCTTGCGGGCCGTGCCCTATGCATCGTCCCTTGCTCGGAGTTACGAAGCGCCTCACATTAAGTTACACGCGAACGATCACAAATTTTTTCTGTAAATTCTTTGTGTTGCTGTAACAAATTGCTATTCGCGCGCAGAAGCCGCGTTCACGCTGCCCACCTCGACGAGCGGCGAACTCGTCCTAAAAACGTCACCGACCGCGCCCATCCTCAAATCAATTCAGCTTCTTGCGGAGTTGAGGAAAACAGAAGCGCCCGCCACGGATGTACTGGCGGGCGTTTCGATTCAGCAGCATCAGATTATGTAGACGCGGGCACCCTTGATTGACGCCTCGGTACCGAACTGGTTCGAAGGGGGCTATAAAAGTACGCTGAGGACACGTCTAACGCGCCGGCAATTTCTGCGAGAACGTCCGCCTTTATGCTCTCTCTTCCGGCCTCGAAAGCTCGCAGACGATCCTCCGTAATTTTCACGCTGGCGGCGAGCGTTTTGGATTCGATCCCGCGTTGGATCCTGCGGAGACGAATTCTGCGGGCTATGAGTGTCTCCGCGCCGTTAAGCTGCGCCATAACGCCTCCCTTTTGATTGGTTTTTGAGGCTGCGCCTAAGCAGCCTGAGGCCTATGATGGCGGCCACGATGGCAATTTTCGGGCGTGAAGCTGGCGGAGTTTTGTAAAGTCCCGGCGCTTGAATTTTGAGGCATCTGGCCGAAGGGATTTCTTCGTCGGGCTATTCCTGCTTTGATCCTCCGATGCTGCGCCCTGAGGGAAAAGTAGTCGCGTTCCCCCGTCAGCATCAGGGCGAGGGCGTCGATTGTAAATTCGCTTGCAATATTGGCCCCCTGAGGGGCGGTTTTCGCGTCCAATAACCACCCCCTTTTGACGTTGTGTGTCAGCGTCCTTTCCTTTGGCCCC
>JARLJD010000194.1 GCA_031291395.1 Alphaproteobacteria bacterium
CGCGCCAATAGCGGGCGGGTTTGGAGTGTGGCCGCGCACGCCTCGATCCACGCTAGCCGCTGTTCCGCAGCCTGGCGCTGGTTGCGGCGTTGATCCTGAAGGCGCGTACGCTCGCGGCGCCAGCTTTCCTCCATCAAGGCAAGCGCCTTCTCGGCGGCCTCGTGGGAGGCGCGGGAAGTATTGGAGAGGGTGCGGGCCGATAGCTCGTCCGCCTGCGCTGTGCGCAAGGCGGCTTCGGCGGCGGGCCGCCGGCCTGTGATCCAAGCCCACCAGCCGGTAGAAGCATCGCGGCGCTGCTGCGCCACTGAGACGGCTTCTTTTGCATCGAGAACGGCTTGAAGCCGGGCCGAAACTTCATCGAGGAGCAATTTGACGCCAGCCCGCGCGGTGATGAGGTCATCGGGCGCCTCGATGGGCCATCGAGCTTCGACCAGGGCCGCGTGCGCGCCGGCGCATTCATGATCAAGGTGTTCGCGGGTCTGCTGCTCTGCCTGGCGGACAGCCGCGCGAGCGCGGGCCAGCGTCGCCTTTATTCGGGCGTGGCGAGCTGCTGCTCGATCCGGGTCAGCCGAAGATTCAGCGCATCGAATCTTTCCAGCATCAACCGCTCTATCCGCTCCAGCGCCTCCATCACCGGGTCCGTCTCCTCGGCCGCCGGCGACAATAAGCTCAGGATCGCCGCTGTATCGGCTTTCGTCGCGATCACGTCGAGGTGGGTTTCCCGCGTGTCCTGGTGCGTCTCCTGGATCGCGTCCATGATCTTTTGCCCATGACGGACTTGCAGGGGACGCTTCTCCCGGCCTGTCTCCTCGGAGGGGGCTTGCGGCTTTGATTTCGGCGCTTCGGTCACTGGGAGCCTTTCCTTCATCGATCGCCGGCCCGTGAATTTCGCGGAGCCGGGATTCGGGAAGCCTGGGCCCCTCGTGCATGGGTGGGGCCCGGTCTATGCCTTGAGCGCCAAGGCTGCGGCGATCGATCCGCGCGGCGGCGCCAGCGGCGGCAAGCGCATCGTTCGCTGTCTTCTCCCACAACAGGCGAAGTTTTTCGACGCTGTCGCCTTTGCTCAAGCCCACAACGGTTCTGCCTGTCATAACGTCGCGGTCGCGAATGACAAAGTGCGCGTGATGATTCCGCTCGTCGCCAGACGGCGAGGGTTTATGGATCGCCGCAAGCCAAGGAACGCGGCCGACTGTCACGGCTTCGCCGAACGCCTGCACGAGCGCCGCGCGTTCGTCAGGCCCGAGTTCGGAGGGAAGCGCGACCATGACTTTCGTGATGACCCGCGCGTTTTTCCGATCGGCAGATTCTTCGGCGAGCAGCCACGCGCTGGCGGCATGCGGTGCGAGCGGCATGCGGGCGCCGAGGATGGCCTCAGCGGCGCGGCGCCGTCCGATGTAACGGACATGCGCAGAGGCGGTCCCTTCCGGATGGGTACTGCGGCCGACGCTTTTCGCATTGAGGCTATAAATTGCCAAGCTTAAGTATCCGGGGTGGTCCAGGAGGGCGCCGGGCGCCTTCCTGGCGGGGTTTGGGGCTGGCCCCATGCCGGCGCGAGCCGGTTGGGTGCAGGGGCGAGTCCTTGCCGCGCGACTTTGCGGAGCAAAGTCATAAGTGCGCCCTAATAACAAAAGCAAAGATACAGCCTGGCAACGCTGACGGTCAAGATGGCGGAGAGAGATGAGGGGGCGCCAAAGGGTGCCCGCAGCGAAAGAGGGGACGGAAAGCCTTCCATGGTGGCCTGCATGGTGCGGACGGCCAGCAGGTCAGCGTGTCCGGGCGTTTCAGCCGGTAAATTTCGCCGGAAGATAAATAGAAATGGACGGTCGCACTAAGGCGCTGTCCCGGTCTTATCTGACTGTTTCATAATAAGAAAAAGGATATACAAAAATGCATATTATTGGTCACATTCTGCTCGCTGTCGGCGAAATCATCATCATCATCGACTTGTTGTCGAAACTCTGAAAAACGAAAGGGCGGCAATACGAATTGCCGCCCTTTCCCTGGATCGCTCGTTACGCAAATGTTGCAGCCCTTCCAGGGTTAGGAGTCCGCCGCTCCGCGATTGATTTTGTGTTCGGCAAAGACATGGTCGAGGCCGCGGCGCATCAGGGCATCAATGGTGCTGTCGGTCTTAGCGGCAAGAACCTTCACTTCCCGCCATACGCTTTCCGACAGATAGACGGTCACAACCTTTTTGCCGACCCGGGATGGCTGCTGTTTCCCTCCAGCGGCAACGGTTGAGGTGCGCGCAGCGTCATCCACGGTAGGAGTGGGAAGGGAGTGGCGTTCAAGAGCCTTAAGGCTCGGACGTTTGCTCATGTCACGTTTTCCGTTAAGCGTGTAAGCGTGTAAGATTGCAAAGCATGGAAGCCTTTAAGCGGCTCTTGTCTGCTTTTTTGGCGGGATTTTCATCTCAGTTTTCACCCACCGCCATAATGCGGCAATTTCCTCGGCGGCTTTGCCATCTGGCTCGAATTCTTGCGCGGTGCGGCCTGCTATCACGCTATGGCCATAGGCAGCGCGTTGATAAATGACGACGGGGGAAACCTTGGCTCCCATGCCGAGCACCACGTCCCGGGCTTCGTCCACGGATCGGCTGCGGATGGGTGCGGCGTTCAACACGACGAAAGCGGGGGTCCGAGTCGCTTCGACGAGATCAAGCGTGGTGCGAATAGCTTTTAAATCGAAGGCCGAAGGGCGGCATGGAATAAGAACTAAGTCGGCAATTTCAGCACTACGCCGCGCGGCTGCATCGGCAGCGGGACCGGTGTCGATCACAACGAGGTCGAAGCCTTCCCGCGCGGCAGATTCCAGCAGAACATTAAGGCGCGTGGCCTGCCCGCTAATAACTTCGGGTGCGGTTTCGCCCCTGTCATCGCCCCAGGTGGCCGCTGAGCCTTGAGGATCGAGGTCAATCACCACGGCGTCATACCCGGCGAGGGTTGCCGCTGTCGCTAGATGTACGGCGGTCGTCGTCTTACCTGTGCCGCCTTTCTGCGAAGCAATTGCTATAGTTTTCAAGGCGGCCTCCCGAATTTGCCATCACCTGCTTAAAGGCAAAGCGTTAAGCATTTATAAAATCTAGGCGTTAAACGTTCAATCTGGCTTAAACGCTTTCATGCTTTCCCGCCTTGCGCCGATCTATCGGGGGGCGAAATCGGCCGGTTCGGTGGTAATCAGCCAAGGAAACCTAGGAAATTTCCGGGGGGCGGAATCGGCCAAATTTGAGCGCAACTCGTCGGCCTAGCCCTTTTCGCCAAGCAAAATTCTTTGCCGCTGGGCGGCAATATCGCGAGGTGGAGCGCGATTTTTTCGGATTTCGAAATGGAGTTACGCGCGGAGCGCGTGCCGATCATGCGTGCGCAGCACGCGATACTTGTTCTTTATGTTCTAGAATCTGTTCAAGTGTTCCTGCCGGATTTAGCCAATTAAACCAGGTTATTACACCGTTTCCGGGGGGCGGAATCGGCCGTACGGTGGGCAAAATCGGCCATTCCGGGGGGCGGAATCGGCCGTACGGTGGGCAAAACCGGCCTGCTCCCGTGCATACTCAAGGTCGGCCTGCTTGGCGGGGGAATGCCTTGGCAACTCGCCTGTTCCGGGGGGCGGAATCGGCCGCCCCCGCTAAACGGGGGGCGCAAATAGCATTGCCTGCCCCCCGCAACTCGGGCAGGATTCTTGCACATGACCGACACTGATTCGCCCCAACTTAATTTTGATCTTCCGGAGAACGCGCCGCGTCCGACCGGCGACCCGTGGTCGGTTTCATCGACGAAGCCCGCTTCCGTGCCGGTGCCGCTACCGGTCGTGATGGTGCGTGTCGAAGGAAGCTATACGGCCCTTGATCGCAAGCTCTGGCTTCTGTTGCTGCATCACGCCTGGGACAACCTAGATAAGCCTGGACATATCCACGAAGCCCACATCGCGGATGTGTTGCGGTTGTTCCGCCAATTCGGGCGCCGCGACCTAGGATCGCGCGGCGCGCTGGAAACAGGAAAGAGAACGGTCGAGCAGAGCGAGGCCGCAGCGATCTGGCAAAGCGTACGCCGTCTTGTGAAAACGACGGTTGATTGGGAAGACGAGGAATATCAGGGCATCAGCGCGCTTCTCGCAAGCGCCATGACCAATAAAGCGCAACGCGAAAGCGGGCGCATTTATTACACGTTCTCACCTCAGCTCGCGAAGAACGTACTGCTGCCCCGATCGTTTGCGCGGCTACGTACTCACTTCATCATGGGGTTGCGGAGCAAATACGCAATTACGCTCTATGAAATTCTTGAGGGCTATGTGAACCGGCGCGAGCCGGTGGCCATTGTTCCAATCGACGAATTGCACCGCTGGTTGAAGGTGCCGGAAAATTCGTATCGCGATTGGCGCGAGCTAAAAAAGCGCGTCATCGCGCCCGCAGTAGATGAAATCAACAAAGATGCGGATGCGGCTGGCTTTTCGGTCAGTTACGAAGGCATTCGCGACGGCAAAGCCTTCTCCAGAATCAAGTTCACGGTCGAGAAAACAGGCAGCCGTGAAGCGCGGGACTCGATGCTTGGGCGAAAGGCGAAGATTCAAAAACGCCGCGCTAAGGCAATCGTCGGTTTGGCCGACCCCGACAACCCACCAATGCCATCAGGCGACGCGCTCGACTTATTCCGACGGCAATGGCCCGGAAATGACCCTTATGAGGTCGTCAGTCGCTTTCAGGACAAATGGCGCGCCGCGGGATGCGCCGTGCTCCGCAGCCCAGATGGGGCATTTATGAAATTTGCCGAAGGGATGTTCAAGGCTCGCGCCAAAAAAGGCGGGTTAGCAGCATGACGTCCAGGCGGGCTCAGAGCAACCAAGACAAGAATGAATTGCGAGAAATGAAATGAGTCTGTCATCGGTCGAAATGTGCGCCGGAGCTGGGGGCCAGGCGCTAGGGCTAGAACGAGCTGGATTCGGCCATGAAGCTCTCGTTGAGATCGAGCGGCATTTTTGCGATACGCTGCGGCTGAACCGGCCGCGCTGGAATGTATCAGAAGGTGATTTGAGCGCGTTCGACGGCAAACCCTATAAAGGCGTTGAACTGTTAGCGGGCGGTCTTCCATGTCCGCCTTTTTCGGTCGCAGGAAAACAGCTTGGCGAGCAAGACGAGCGGAATCTATTTCCAACAGCCTTACGGCTGGTCGATGAAATTCGACCGCGCGCCATCATGATTGAAAATGTGCGCGGCTTTCTCGATGCAGTGTTCGAAGATTACCGGCTTTTGTTAAAGCGGCAGCTAAAAAAGTTGGGTTATGAAGCTGACTGGCGTTTATTGAACGCGTCCGAATTTGGCGTGCCGCAACTTCGGCCGCGCGTGGTCATTGTCGCCGTGCGCAAAGAGCTAATCGAACATTTTGAATGGCCGCAAGTCGCAACGCACAACCCGCGCAGTGTCGGCGATACCCTCTTTGATTTGATGGGGGCGAATGGCTGGCGCGGCGTAGACGCATGGCGCCAGCGGGCTAATGAAATTGCGCCAACCATCGTCGGCGGCTCCAAAAAGCACGGCGGTCCCGATCTCGGCCCGACGCGGGCGCGTAAAGCTTGGGCAACGCTCGGCGTAAATGGCATTTCCCTGGCGGAGGAAGCCCCGGAAATGGATTTTGTGGGCATGCCACGCTTGACCGTCCGCATGGTGGCGCGTCTGCAAGGATTCCCTGATGATTGGGAGTTTTCTGGCCGGAAAACATGGGCCTACCGGCAAGTCGGCAATGCCTTCCCGCCGCCGGTGGCCTGCGCCGTGGCGACGCAGCTGAAAAAAGCTCTATCCGCGCGGAAATCTGTAACCGTCAGAAAAATTAAGGTTATCTCGGGCACCCAGCAGAAAGCCGGCTAAAATCAAGGATTTAAGGGCCGGCTTTTATTGCCTCGTATGCCAAAGTTTAAGGCATGCGAGTGATTCGCCATCCGCCCTTGACGTCCGCACACCGCGACTACGCGATTGTGCAACAGTTGGAATCTGCCTTGGCGCATCAGGCACACGGCCTTGATAAGCTGAAGCAAGCACTTCCCTCGCTGATCCGCGCCGCGATTGATGAAGTGATCGACGCGCCGCGAACCGGCCGTGTTCATGCCCGCGAACTCGAAAAAACCGAGAAGACCTATATCGGCACGAAGGTGGAAATCCTCGTGCGGAACTTTTTCCGGCTACCAAAGGGGATTCTTGATCTTACCATCGACGGATTGGACGTGGATGTAAAAAACACGCTCGGTGATACTTGGATGATCCCGCGCGAAGCAGTCGGGAAACCCTGCATCCTGGTTGCCTCCGATGAAGACAAACACACCTGTTTCTTCGGCATATTTATCGCGCATCTGGATAATTTAACGTCAGGAGTGAATCAGGATCAAAAGCGGTCGGTATCGGCGGCTGGCTTCATGAATATTCATTGGATTCTGATCGACGAGCCTTACCCAGTAAGCTTCTGGTCAAAGCTAGGCACTCAAAAAACCCACGCCATCATGCGCGGGAAGTCAGGGAGTGAACGCGTCGAGGCCCTATTTCGTGAAGTACAGGCAATCCCTGTGCATCGGGACATTGTGCAAGCGGTTGCGCAGCAGAAGGACTACATGAAGCGTTTGCGTAAAAATGGCGGCGCGCGAGACGTGCTCGCACGTGAAGGGATTGCCATCCTCTCTGCCACATACGATAGCCTGCTGATCAGACGTTTGGGGCTTCCTCCCTTGGATAGAGATGAATTTATTTCGTTCAAGCCAACATCAGCGGCGGACATTGCAATGCTGCAAAGGGCCGAAAAAATCGCCTGAGCATGGCTGACAAATTGACACCGGAACATCGCGCCGAAAATATGCGCCGCATCAAAAGCAAAGGCATGAAGCCTGAGCTGGCCGTGCGGCGGCTAGCTCATGGCTTAGGCTATCGCTACCGTCTCCATCGTAAGAATTTACCTGGCAAACCGGACCTGGTCTTTGGCCCCCGCCGAAAAGTCATTTTCGTTCATGGCTGCTTTTGGCACGGGCACGATTGCCGGGACGGGCGGGTGCCTAGCTCTAATCAGGATTATTGGCTGCCGAAGCTCGCGCGGAATAAAGAACGCGACGTGGCGAACATTGCGGCTCTAGAGGCGGCAGGCTGGCGCGTGCTGGTCATATGGGAATGTCACACCCGCAATGAAATCACGCTGACCTCATGCTTAAAAGGCTTTCTCGGCCCAAGAACATTGAAACTTAAGCCCGGCCAACAGCAAATTTCTTAGGCACAAGCATGTGTATGCGATCCGTGCCATATGGCCAGTAAACAAGAAAAGTTGCGTCCGGATACTGGTCTGACCGGCAACGGATTTCTACCGAGGTGTCGCGGATGATTTCGACTCCGTTTTCAGCAGCTTGGGATTTCAAAAGAGCTTCCAACTCTGGAGGAGCTTCAACCATCATCAGTTCAGACAAAGGCATCCGCTCATTGATAAACGGGTATAGGCCGTCGGGAAGTTTCTCGATCACGCACCCGCCTCACAATGGTAAAGCTTGATTGGAAGTACATTGAGACAGGAATATGCATTCGACGTCAAAATATTCGCCACCTTGCGCGTCAAAGCGGAATCGCAGGAGGAGGCCCGCGCTGCCCTCGCCGCCGCTATCGACGGAGGAGAAGCTAACTTTGGCTCGTTTCCCAATGGAGAACCAATCATAGCCGACGTGTGCATCGACGGTGAGATTGACCTGATCGAGGTCGACGGGAAGTCGGCATGATAGCGCGTGCAGCCTCAGGTTTTGGGCGGCATCCACTTGGAATGGGAACGAAAGCAGCGCGCGCCCTGGCGTAGCTGGCCGGGGTTGCGCAGCCAGCGCGCGCGGCGGCGTGATGTGGGCGCTTTCGAGGTCAGGCGCGGCTTTTCAACGCCGCGACTCGCGTAAGGCCGATTATGGAACCAATTTCAAAGGTTTCGTGGAGATTTCGCCAAGACGAGAAGCGGCGCCGAAGGCGCGCCGCGCCGATATACGTCAGAACACAAGAAAACTGACCCGGAGAGCGGTTCTTCCCCGGGCCGGCTATACTTGGTCAGCTGCGGCGCGGGTTAGGAAAATTTCGGCCCGCTCGGCTCGTCATCCTTGGCCTTGGGTCTCGGGCGAACAAGCGCCGCAGGCGCGCCTCCCTGGCCTTCGTCATCCTCGCCCTCGTCTTCCTCCCAAGAGGCGGGCGGAGGCGGGGGAGGAGGGTTGCCTCCGCACCAAGATACGGCGTGATGCTCCAGCAGCGGCCACCATGTCGAAGACGCGACGTCGACCTCCTCGCCCCTTTTTACCGCCTCTTTGAACGGCCGGAGGAATTGCCTCCACGCGGACAGACATTCTCCTGCCGTGACTGCGGGATCGGGCGGCCCTTCCAGGCGCAGGACCACGACCTGGTCGAGGGGCGTGCCCGGCGGATAGGCCTGGATGCGCTCCGAGCCGCGAAGCCAGCCCAGGAACCGCAGCAGGCAGGGGACATGGCTGGTCACGGTGGCGAGGATTTCCTCGATTGTGGCGGCGTGGTTGGCGGCCTGTTCCCGCACCGGCGCAAGCGCGGTGTCGAGATAGGCCTTATGGGCGTCGCCGGGCCACGAGAAAAAGGCGGCATAGAGAACCGCCGCAGGGGTCGGGCGAGGCGGCGCCGCACGGCGCACTCGATCACCGCTCAGGTTGCGGGGACGCGGGTTTTCCGGGGGCGCCTCTGGAATCTCGCGCCCCCGGACGCGGAAATGGCGGCTGACGAAGGCGCTGATGCGCGAAAAGAGGCGCCGGAACTGGCTCATCGGGCGCCCTCCCCGATGATACTCGCTGCACTCGAACTCATAACAAACTCTCCTCTGGCGCGAAAACGTGTCTGCGGCCGCGCGCCTGGCGACCGCTGGATGCGTCGAAACGCAACGTGAAGATAGAGAGGCTACAAAATAAGAGTCAAGATGATTCGATTTTTTTTTAGAAACAAATTTTACAGGCACGTATACAGATTTGAGTCAAGCGCGACAAAAAAGGAAAGACATTTTTATATTCTCAAGGATTGGCCATACGTTTCTTGAACGTTCTTTTAATTAACAACACACAGGCCTTCGTATGTGCCATTTTCAAGAATCATTCTATGGATTCTTGAAGGATCGTTATGTTGATTCTTGGCTAGGCAAGGATCGTTGCGACGATCCTTGCCGCGGCGCAGCGGGAAGGGCAGGGGGGTAAAAGGCGGCTGTCGGCGTTGTCGGTCAGCGGGGACGCGGGCCAGCTATCCCGGGCCGCGGGCGCCGCCGAGGGGACGGCAGAGGGGGATGCGCATCAGCATCTGAAACGGCCTGCGCAGAGGCAAGGCGGCGGGTTTCATCCTCGATCGCGGAGAGCCCACGGCGCGCCAATAGCGGGCGGGTTTGGAGTGTGGCCGCGCACGCCTCGATCCACGCTAGCCGCTGTTCCGCAGCCTGGCGCTGGTTGCGGCGTTGATCCTGAAGGCGCGTACGCTCGCGGCGCCAGCTTTCCTCCATCAAGGCA
>JARLJD010000195.1 GCA_031291395.1 Alphaproteobacteria bacterium
GGCGGCGCATCGAGATATTCTTCGGCAAACTCAAGGAAAATAGGCGTCTCGCCGTTCGCTACGAAAAGCTCGACACAACCTTCCTCGGCTTCATCGCCTTCGCCGTTATCAAGGCTTTCAACCTTTGTTAACAGTGTCTAATATCGGCGCTAGCGACTTTAAGGATTTGTATCAGTGGATGAAACACGTCGATGCAGCTACGGCATCCGGTGATCTTTCCCGGGAGACACTCGACCTTCTTACGCAAGAGGCGGATCAGCTGGAAAACAAGCGCCAGAAAGATGAGCGGATCGCCAGAGAGTTGAATCTTCCGGAATTCCAGCAGCGTCCCGCGGCTGGAATCGTTCGTCCCGATCCCTCCCGCATGAACGATAATTTATCCAATGTAGCAGCGCAGCTTTCTTCGCGCTTGCTGTCCATGTCCAACGATCCGTCGTTGAGCGAAGACGAAGGCATGGCGCTGCGCCAAGTCAAAGTCGATTTGAGCAAATTGCTTTGGGTTTATGATCGCCAACATATGCCTTCCGAGACTTTCACCAATTTGCTAAACCAATTAAATCAAATCACGGCCTCGGGGCACTTGACGCCCGCCGCCGTCACCGCTTGGCGCGCCCAAGCCAATAAGGCGATAGACGAGGCCTTTGCAGTTTCCGAAGTCCAGCCAATAGGAACGAACGGCTTATGACTGCCTTGCCCCAACAGAAGGTTGAGCTTCCCAAGGCCGCAAAACCGCCTATGCAATTGCTCGCCTATGCCGGCGAGGCTTCATCTTTTTACGTCCTCTACCTGAAAATCCTGTTTCTGTCGATACTTACGCTTGGGTTTTACCGGTTCTGGGGAAAAACGAACTTGCGGCAGTATGAATGGTCGAACGTCAAGATTTTCCGCGAACCTTTTCTTTATCTCGGCACGGGAATGGAGCTTTTTAAGAGCTTCGTTAGATTCGTTCTTTTTGTTATCCTTCCTCTCGCCGCGTTGTCCGCCGCGATCAAGTTTCTGGCGCGCGACAACGAGTTCGTTTTATTCGGTGCCAGCGCGAGCGCCGCGATTTTTTTCTTTGCCGTCGTCCATGCCGCCAAGTTCATGGGGTTGCGCTACAGAATAGGGCGCACCAGTTGGCGAGGCATCCGTTTCGAGCTGAGGGGCAGCGCCAAAACCTATATGAAGCTTAAGATAAAATATGCGATTTTGAACCTTTTGACTCTTGGGCTGTATAAGCCCTTTTCCGATGTGGCAATCCTTAAGTTCGGCATAGAAAAGACCCGCTTCGGCACTCAGCCTTTCCGATATGCGGGAACCGTCAGGGATCTGCAGAAAGCCTATTACATGGCATGGCTGCTTCTGCTTCCGACGCTTGGCTTTTCGATTTTTTGGTACAAGGCCAAATATATGCGCCAGATCGCGGCGCGAACGACGCTGGGAACCCTTCATTTTCGCTTTAGCATGGGGGGCGGAGAATATCTGCGCTTTGTCGTCGGAAACGTCCTGATGATTTTATTTTCTCTGGGGCTTGCGTACCCCTATATCGTCCACAGGCGCATGATCTTTTACACCACGCGTCTTACGATACATGGCGCAATCAATGAAGACTCGATTGCCCAAGCGGGCGACATGCAAGGGAGCGAGGGCGCGGAACTGAGCCTTGGCATCGATGACTTTGGCTTCTGAAAAATCGGATCAGCCCGTTCACGGCTATTTGCTGGACGGCAAATCGCCGCGAAAGCAAAACTTCGCCTTGTCCGTCAACGCCAAAGGCATCCGTTATGCACTTGCGGACGGCCCCTCGGGCGAATGGGGTTTCGACTCCATCGATTGGGAACGAAGCCCCCTGAAGGCACGGCCGCTTTACCTGAAAAGCATGACGGTCAAAGACGCATGGCTAGTCGTCAGCGACGCCAAAGCCGTTCAGGACGTGCTTAGGGCGCAAAACATTTGGGCTGAGCAGAACTTTTGGCGCTTTTACGCCGCGCAAAAGAAAGCTGCCGCGTATTTGGCTTGCGTACTTGTTTTTTTCGCGGCGCTCTGGCTCGGCTGGCCAGTCGTAGCCGACGGGATCGCCGCCGCGAATCCCCCTGCCTTACGGCGGTATCTTGACGAGATGGCCGGGGCGTATCTTTCGGATCAATTGATTTGTCATTCTCCGGACGGAGAAAAAGCCCTTTCCGAGATTCAAAGGCGACTGGCGGAGAAGCATCCAGATCTCAACACCTGTAATCTGGTCGTCATAGACAGTGATAGCGTCAACGCCTTCACGATTCCCGGCAATCAGGTCGTTCTGACGAACGGGTTGCTGGAGAATGCCAGAAACGGTGACGAAATCGCCGGAGTCCTTGCGCACGAGTTCGGGCATGTGATCAATAACCACGTCATGCGGGGATTCTTGCGTAATACCGTGCCCCAGCTTGCGATTTCCAGCGTCTGGCGCGCTGTCGGCGTCATGCCTTCCATGGCGAATTATGCGATAGATACCGCCAATTCGCGTACGTTCGAAAGAGCAGCCGACGCGAGCGCCGTCATTTTATTGAAAGACGCGGGCATCAGCGCCGAAGGCGTGCGCGATTTCTTTGCGAGGTTGTCGAAGGAGACACGCAATTCAAGAGCCATGGCTTTCATGAGCGACCACCCTGCCACGGAAGACCGCGCGGCGATGATGGACGAAGCTGTTGCCGAGCAACAGAAGACCAGCCCCGTTCTAGACAGATCCCAATGGCTCGCGCTGCAAAGAATCTGCGAATGACATCATGGAAACGAAACGTGTAAGCGGGCAAGCAGAAGTGCGCGGTTTTTTCCATGCTGGTTCATAAACGCTCCCTGTCAAAAAATTGGCAGGAATTCTCCGATGCCGTTGCAAGTGCGCCGATCGCACTTTTCGCTTTTGATAAATATCAAAATAGGAATGCGCATAAGGTTTAGCGTTTTTAGGAAGAAAGAATAAATTTCACATAAGCCGATACGACGCCCGCACAAATGTGTGTATGGAGGGCAAAAAAAGGAAATCGTCATGGACGTCATTATGATCAAAGACACCGAAGAAATCGAAGAATACGAGCGCATTTTCGAGCGTTATCTGGATGTGTGCAATCAGGCGCTGGAGAAAAACAAAGAAAGGTTTCCCTATAAGGAAATCTGGCAGGCGCGGTGGAAAAAACTGGGGCAACATAACATTCTGCACTGCGCCGTTTATGACGATAGGCCGAAGATTATTTACACATTGCAGCTTACCGAAGACATGAAAATTAAAATTATAAAAAAAGAACCCGTCGTGCGGGAAGACGTCTGGCCGTTTAAATACAGCTATCTGAAACATGTGGTCGATCATCCAGAAGAATATATCGACCACCCCGCCAATCTGGACTGGGGCTGGTTGAAGGACGTGTTTCATTAAGGCTCATATTTCTTCGCGCGTGTATTTCGCCGCAAGGGGGCCGTAGATAAATTTTATCAGCCGCTCCGCCGAGTCAATTTCGACGCTTGTCCCTTTGATGCGCAGCCCCGTTTCATCCCTTAACACATTCAGCGCGCGCGAAAAGGTCGCGCCTTTCATGCCAAGCGTATCGGCGATCAACGTTTTGTCATAAGGCAGGTGAAAGACGATATCCGTCTTTTTGTCTATCGGACACAGCCTCAAGAGAAAGCTCCCGACGCGTTGTGGCGCGTTTTGCGTCGCATTCAACGCCATCTCTCCATAATGGCGCTTGTGATGCTGCGACATCGTGGAAAGCATTCTGAGCGCCAGCGTCTGGCTGGTTCCTATTTGCTCTTTCAAAACGCGCACGGGCATGCTGAGCAAATGAACGTCTTCGATGATCTGCGCGCTGCTCGTATGGGCGCCGTTTTCAAAGAAAGCGTCTTCGCCCGCCAGATGGCCGTTTGTCAGCATGTCGATGATGACTTCATCGCCTTCCGGCATCGTGTGGAATAATTTTATCCAGCCGCTGCAGATGACATAAAAATATTCTCCGGATTCTCCTTCAAGATAGAGGAGCTTGCCTTTTTTATAAGTGCGCGCCTGCGCCGTATCCAGAAAGGGCGCGATTTCCAGATCGGAAAGTTCGGAAAAAAGCGAAGCGCTCCTAAGGCACCCACAATAACTTGAGCGGTGTCCGGGGA
Source organism: Alphaproteobacteria bacterium (assembly GCA_031291395.1). Classification (GTDB taxonomy): domain Bacteria; phylum Pseudomonadota; class Alphaproteobacteria; order UBA9219; family UBA9219; genus CAIXLI01. The sequence continues at coordinate 4,111 of JARLJD010000195.1, forward strand.
CTTCTTCGTCTTGGGTGACATCCAGCAAGGGCATTTCAGAAGTATACCCTAACGCTCAACAAGAGTCCCGCGTTCTTGTTTTTGATAAATATCAAAACGAGAAAATGTAATTCGCGTAGTTAAGGGGGATCGAACAATTTACGCCAACGCAACCCACAGAGGATCCCCCATGAACACAGAAAGCAAACAGAGTTGCCGGAACCCGCTTTCACAAGCGTCCGGTTTCCATACGTCGGTTATCCGCTTCGCCGTTATGGCATCCCTCGTCGGCAGCCTTGCGTTTGCCTATCCTGCCTTTGCGGCGAATGATGCGCCGGATCAGGCTGCTCCTTCCGCACAGAAAATCAATGAGCATGGAGAGAAGATGGATCATAGCCCGCAAGCTATGGCGCGCCGCGTCGAAGAACGCATCAAGACTCTGCACGACAAGCTCGGCATCACAAGCGAGCAGGAAGCGAAGTGGGGCGATGTCGCGCAAACCATGCGCGACAACGAAGCCTCGATCGCGGCGCTTGTCGAGGCGCGGCATAAAAACATATCTGGCATGACTGCGATCGACGATCTTCAATCGTACGAAGATATCACGCAAGCGCATGCCGACGGGATCAAGAAGCTAATCCCTGTTTTTCAGGCGCTCTATGGAGAGATGTCCGAGGATCAACAGAAGTACGCGGACAAAGTTTTCGGCAGCTTTGAAGGCCACGGCGACATATCTGCAAAGAAAGATAAATAACACCGAAGGAGAAGACTATGAAAATCGTTTCAAATCCGATCGATGACAGGCTTTTGCACAAAATTATCAGAGGCTTGGTTCTCGGCAGCGTGATCGCTACGGCATTTGCCGTTTCATCCTATGCCGCTGACAGACGGGGAAGGGGATGGGAACAACATCGGCCCGTAGCCGTCGACAGAGACTGGCGCGAGCATGAAGGGCGCGCCCATCGCTACTGGAGACGTCCAGAACCGGGCGTTATCTATGCGCCGCCGGTCGTCTATGAGCCGCCGCCGGAATATGAATCGCCGGGGATAAATTTCATCATTCCTCTTCACATACGCTAGTTCGCGACCGTTTGTGAGGTGCCTTGCAACTTAACCCTAACCAGCGAGGGACACGCTATGAACCAAGATCAAATACACGGAAAATTCGATCAACTGAGCGGCAAAATCAAAGAACTCTGGAGCCGTCTGAGCGACGACGACGTCGCTCTTGCCAACGGCAAGCTGGAGCAATTCTATGGCAGGCTTCAGGAAAAATACGGCCTTGCCAAAGAAGACGCGCAAAAGCGCTTCGAGACGCTCAGAAAATCTTGCGGTTACGATTCAGATAAATCTAGCTGCAGCAGTCCAGATAAATCCTGCGGCACCGATTCAGACAAAGCCGCTTAGCTCTCTTCTGCAGGGATGAAAAGCGCCGTCTGACCCTGGACGGCGTTTTTTATTTCCGGTTTGTCTGCGACGCCTCCTCCCAGTACTTTGATGAATATCAAAATGCAGGCGCAGGATCGGCGTACCACTTAACCAGCCGCAAAATTCCGACCTCTCCATTTAACAGGTGTCTCTATGAAGGCGCGTTACAAATCGAATGGCCATGAGGGAGCCTCGTCCCCACGCATCAGCGGTTTCTGTGGTCGTGGTTCTTGCCGTGTTGACATAACGCGCGCCGTTACTGCGGACGATCAGGATAGGACAACATACAGGAGTCCCGGGATGGAGGAGGCCATTCAAGAATCGATCGATCAGGCCTTTGGCAGCAGTGAGGCGAAGCCGAAATAAATTTGGAAAAACCGGCAGAAGGCGCGACGGAAAGTTCAAGCAAAGCGCTTGGTGATTTTCCTTTAACGAAACGATGAAAGGACAAAAAATGAAATACCTTCTAGCAACAGTGTCCGTGCTGAGCCTGCTTGGCGGCATGGCCGCGCCCGCATGCGCGAACAATAGAAGTGTCGAAATGGCGCTTGAAAGCGACGGCGGCGATCTTTCGATGTTCTATCAGGCGCTCATCAGCACCGGCGTGGCCAGCGAGCTGAATGAAAACACGGAATACACCGTGTTCGCCCCAACCAACGCAGCCTTTTCCGAAATCCAACCGCGTATATATCCCTGCTTTTATGCCGCGCAATGCCGCGCGGAGGTCGCCGCCGTTTTGCGCAACCACATCGTTCCCCGCTATGAAAGCCTCGTCGATTTATCGAGATGGGGCGGCCCGATCGCAACGATCGGCACGCGCGGCGTCCGTGTGGAAGAGGCTTACAAGGATGTCTACACCGCGGATGGACACAGGATACTCTCTCGCAACGAGGCGGATCAGGTCGCGCTCTACCCGATTGACGGCGTGATTGCCAACGACCGCGAACTGGCCGCGTTTCGTGCGCAGCCGGTTGCCGAAGCCCCTGCCGGAACCGTTATAGAGAAAACGGTCACGACCCGCACCTTGGTCGCTCCGCCCGTCGTTTCGTCCGGATATCTGGTACCCGGCGGCTATCCTGCCGCGCCCGTCATCTATGTGGCTCCAGATGACGGCATGACTCTGAACGAAATGCCGGATCAAAGCATGCAGACAACGACAGTAACGCACACCACGACAACAAAATAAGGGAAAACAACATGACTAACCGCAGGGTGATGATTTTGGTTTTGTCCGGACTGCTTCTGGCCGGTTTCGTCGGCGCGGCCCGCGCTGAAACGGACGACCGTGCGGTTGTACGCGATACGCAGGGGCAGATCGTCCACCTCAGCAACGGCACCTGCGTGCGCACGAAAGGAATGAGCGATCAGGATGCCTGCGCGTCGCGCCGCATCGCGCAACAAGTCACCACTCAACAAAAAACCGTGACAGAACGAAAGACGCGCCCCCTGTCCGACTTCACGCGCGAGGATCGGACGGCTTACTTCGCCTTCGATCATTTCGATTTATCGCCTGAGGCTACAGCCCGCCTTGATACGCTTTCCGAGGCGCTTAAAGCAGATCGAACTGTAAAGGAAGCGCGGATCGTCGGCTATGCCGATCGCATCGGCACCGTTTCCTATAATCAGCGTCTTTCGCAGAAACGCGCCGAGATCGTGCGCGATTACCTGATCGCAAAAGGATACACGAACGCGCGCGTTACCGAAACGCGTTGGGTCGGGAAATCCGAACCTTCCGCCGACTGCCCTGCCGGCGAGAAGCGTCCGAAACTTATCGTCTGCCTGCAAAAGGATCGCCGCGTCGAAGTGGAAATCGGCCTTATCCACGACAAAACAATGCCTGATTCACCTTAAAGAAAAGGAACCTCGCCATGTACAACGCAAAACTCCCCGTAAAATTTCTATCAGCAGTCGCGCTTATCCTTTTGCTGGTCGCCTGCGGCCACGACCCCGGCGACCGCGCCTTGAGTGGCGCGGGCATCGGTGCCGGTGCTGGTGTGGGCGCGGCATTACTGGGAGCGCCCCTTCTTCCTGCGGTTCTTGTCGGCGGCGCGGTAGGCGCTGGTGTCGGCGCGGCCACAAGCGACAAGCAGATTGATCTTGGAAGATAAAATGTTGCAACCTTTCCCCTCACGCAGAGCCGCCAAGGAGACAAAAATGATCAAGGCAAAATACAAAGTACCGATGATCGTCGTCGGCGCAGCAATCCTCGCCCTTTTGGCCTACGGCGCGTTGACGATGAGCGATAAACGCGATGCGGGCGAGAAAATGGGCGACGCGTATCATGCGTTGAGCGAAGGCGTCGATAAAGCAGGGCGCGAGTTGGAAGACCGAACCCCCGGTCAGAAACTGGGCGATGACCTCAAGGATGCGGGCGACAAAATAAATGATAACACTCAGCCGCCAGACAACCATTAAGGAGAACTGTCATGAATGAAGCCAAACTGCCTATAATATTTCTGGTTGTTTTCGCATCGATCGCGCTGCTTGCTTCCTGTGCGATGTTCTCCGGCCGCGAAACAGCAGGTCAATATGTCGACGACTCGACGATCACCAGCAAGGTGAAAGGAGATATTTTTGAAGACCCCGCCTTGAAAATACTTCAAATTAACGTCGAGACTATGCAGGGCGTCGTTCAATTAAGCGGCTTTGTCGACTCTCAAACAAGCGAATCCAAGGCCGTGACTATTGCCCGTCATGTGCAAGGCGTTAAATCGGTTAAAGACGATCTGATCGTTCGATAAGGAAACGCAATGGAACGTATACTTCTTTCTCGCGTAGAGCGGCAGCTATGCCTTGTTTTGCTCAGCGTCCTTGTTCTTTTCAGCCATCCGGCACAGGCCGATGATAGGGCAGGGGATGTTTCCGCTTCCGGTCGGCTCATCATCACGGAAGAAAACGATTATTTTGCCTCGCATGACGACAAGGACTATACGCAGGGCGCGCGCCTCTCCTATTTGTCGGGGGTGGTGACGCCGAACGGATTTTGGGATCAGCCCTATGGGTGGCTTAACGACAACTTGCCGGTTTTCGACGGCAGCGACTGCAAACGAAAATACGAATGGACGATCGCAGGGCAAAGCCTCTTCACGCCGACTAACACATCTCTCGTTGATCCCTCGCTGAAAGACCGCCCCTATGGCGCGTGGCTTTACATGGGAGCCAGCCTGCTTCAGGAAGCCAATCAAGGCGATCATCATACGCTAGAAAATGCCGAGTTGCTTATGGGCGTCGTGGGCGCTCCGGCGCTTGGCGAGATCACGCAAAACGATTATCACCAGTTCATCAACGTCACGCCGGCGCTGGGATGGGAGAACCAGATTAAGACAGAGCCTGGCTTTGTCGCGAGTTACGAGCGCAAATGGCGTTTCCAAGAAAACTTGATCGGCAATCTTGCCGTCGATGCGATTCCCGAACTCGGCGCCAGCGGCGGCAACATTTTTACCTACGGCGAAGCGGGCGGCATGGCTCGCTTCGGCAAAAATTTGGCGGCGGATTACGGCGCAGACCGCATCCGGCCAAGCCTGTCCGGCACCGGATGGTTCGATCCCGACCAGTTGAACGGCGACCTTGGCTGGTATCTGTTTTTAGGAACGCAAGGACGCGCCGTCGCGCGCAACATCTTTCTTGACGGCAACACTTTTGAATCAAGCCCCAGCGTGGATAAAAGAATTTTTGTCGAGGATTTCATGGCTGGAGCGTCGCTGTTCTGGTCGTCCGCAGTTCGTGTCGATTTTACCGTAACCGAGCGCACGAAAGAATTTTACGGCCAGCAAGGCGCGCCCAATCGTTTCGGCGGCATCAATCTGACCGTTCAACTTTAGTATATTTTTTTTAATTATTCTAAGTTGCATTGTAATCCACCCCCATCGTTCCCATATAACATATATCGGCAAATCCTTGCCGCGTCACCGATGAGGTATTCCTATGATAGAATCTCCAACGCAACCTTTGCCTGAGCAAAACAAGCCGGCGCCTTGCGCAACAAATGCTTCTCAAACGGAAGCTCAGAAGAAGGCAGAGGCTGATAAAGTATCGGCAGAGAGCGGAACAGCGAAAGCGTAAGCTATCGCAAGAAGAGAGGCCGCAAGGCTTCTCTTCGTTTCGGACAATCGAACGCGAGGAAAAGCAGATTTACAGAGGTGGCAAGGGAATAACAAAAGAAATGCCGTTTAAGTCAAGGAGACGATAATTCCAAATGGCTGAAACAGCCCCGAACAACAAAGAGATTCTCATCCCGCGCACAAGTTCGTTAAGCAGCGGTTTGTCTTCCTATATCGACGCGCTGACGCAGCGCGCATCCGGCGTGATAAGTCTACACAGGCGCGGCCAACATTTACGCGATTTACAGGCTCATTAGCCTGTCCCTGAAAATTGTGGAGGCGAAGCGTAGGGGCTTTGCCAAAAAATAACCAAGGCCATTTATCCTCTCGCGGGTTCTTTCTTCGCGCAGGCTGTTGGCATAGCCGTGATGATTTCCCCAATGCCGATTGAAGCGCCCACGCAAATAGATGCGATGCCCATCTATGAAGGATAAAACAACCCAGAGTCGGAATGTATGAACTTGCAGAATGTCAGATTAACAAACTTCACCAGCAGACCGAAGTTTATTTTGAGAAGGTGACGCCAACGACATGACGATACAGTCGACGACGCCCTTTGCTTGGCTTCCCTTAATCTCCCTTCTGCTTTCCGTGTTAGCTGTTGTCGCAATGCCGAAAGCGCGCATGGATTCCCGCGAAGTGGGCAATACATGCTGTCGGCTCTATATGTCAGGGCGGTACCCCTGCTTACCCGCCGGAGTATAAAAAATCCCCGCTGCCGGGGATGTCTTGTAACGTGATGATTTATAAGGAGAGATTGGAGCGGGCGAAGGGGATCGAACCCTCGACCCCGACCTTGGCAAGGTCGTGCTCTACCGCTGAGCTACGCCCGCTTCCTTTGACCGCGAAGATTGAAACAATCCTCGCAAACAGGCGGGGATAATACAAAGATGAGGCGCGAATGCAAGGGGTAAATTAGGGAGGGGGTAAATTAGAGAAAGTGGATTAGGATTTGACCTTTATAAGAGGCAGACCTATTTTTGCATGCGTTTTCCTTTTCTTTTAGGACATTACCGTGACCCCCCAAAGCTTCAAAGCAGCAATCCTCGTTCGCACAGGCTCTCCGCTTGAACTTATTTCGGGGATTGAAATCCCTGATCTACGTCAAGGTCAGGTTTTAGTCAAAATCGCCTATGCCGGTCTGTGCCACAGTCAGGTTATGGAAGCGCGCGGACATCGTGGCGTGGACGCTTATCTTCCGCACATGCTTGGTCATGAAGGCACGGGGCATGTCGTCGCCACAGGGCCGAAAGTTGAGAAGATCAAGGTTGGCGACCGCGTCGTGCTTGGCTGGATCAAAGGCGAAGGCCACGAGGCGCGCGGCACGGTTTACTCTTCCCCAATTGGCAACATCAATGCTGGCGGCGTTACGACTTTCGGCGAGTATGCAATTGTATCGGAAAATCGCTGCGTACCACTGCCTGATTTTATTCCCATGGATATCGGCGTTTTATTGGGATGCGCCTTGCCAACAGGCGCGGGGATCGTTCTTAATCAATTGCGCCCTGCGGAGGGCATAACCGCCGGGGTTCTCGGTCTTGGCGGCATTGGCTTGAGCGCTTTGCTCGCGCTCAGTATCTTCAAACCCAAAACTCTGGTTGCCATCGATTGCGAACAAGCCAAGCTCGATTTCGCGAAAGAACTCGGCGCAACGCATACATGCCTTGCCGGAGATGCGACAGAGGATGAAATCAAACAACTGACCGCGGGTGCGGGCCTCGATGCCTGCATCGAAGCCGCAGGACATGCAGCAACGATCGAGCTTGGCGTCAAACTTGTGCGCCGTAACGGAGGGCGCTGCATCTTCGCTTCTCATCCTCCTGCTGGAGACATGATCCGGCTTGATCCTTTCGATCTTATAAGCGGTAAAAAAATCGAGGGCAGCTGGGGGGGCGCTAGCCATCCCGACGTCGATATCCCTCGAATCGCTTCCCTTTTCACCAGTAACAAGTTGCCCTTGCGGCGTTTGCTTTCCCATGTTTATTCTTTGGACAATATTAACCAATCGCTCGACGATCTTGAATCCCGCCGCATCGTCAGGGCCTTGATAGAAATCTCTCCTCCATGAAGAATTTTCCATGACGCAGCTTAAAGAATTGGATTTGGGCCAGATCGAGTCTGAGCGATGCGCGGGTAAACGCATCGTCTTTATATGTGGATTTTTCGACATCCTGCATCCGGGTCATATTCGTTTCATCCGCTATGCCGCCGAACAAGGCGATATTCTCGTGGTCGGGCTGATCGATGCCAAACACGGAAGCAAGGAGATTAACAGCAACGAAGACCGTTGGAACGCGCTCGCCTCCCTCAGCATGATCGATTACATCACGATCGCCGGTAAAAACCCCAATAAGACCATCCTTGCCCTGCAACCTCACGCTATGGTTAAGGGCAAGGAGTGGGAAACGGCAGAGAATCCGGAAAAGAAAGCGCTCGACAAAATCGGCGCACAATTGATTTTCAGTTCTGGCGAGCGTTTTTATTCGGCTCATTCCTATTTCAGGGATTCGGACAGCAAGAAGCTATGGCTTAAGCCCGAGATGGTCGCGCCCTATTTGGCGCGCCATAAAATCACCGAACGCAGCCTTAAATCCGTTCTTCATAGATTTCCAAGAATAAAAGCCGCCGTGTGGGGCGATTTGATCGTCGATGAATATCAGGAATGCCAGCCCGTAGGCATGTCGCGCGAAGACCCGACTATCGTTCTGACGCCGCAAACGATCAAGCGCTTTTTGGGCGGCGCCGGTATCGTTGCAGCCCATGTCAAGGGCCTCAGCGCTAAAGTAGATTTTTATACCGTCATCGGCGAAGACGATAATGCGCGCTATGCCGTGTCGATGCTGAGAAAATACGGCATCAACACCTATGCGCTTAAGGACGGCATGCGCCCGACCACGACCAAACGTCGCTACCGCAGCATGAACAAAAGTCTGCTGCGGATCCATGATTTCAGCGAACAGGCGTTATCGCTTGAATTTCAGGAGAAAATTTTCGCCGATTTCGCCGCGCAAATCGAAACTTATGACATCGTGATCTTCTCCGATTTCAATTATGGGTTTTTGTCCTCGCCCCTTGTTAAGAAATTGACTTCCCTATGCAAGAAACGGGGCATCCCCATGGTCGCCGACAGTCAATCTTCTTCACACACCGGAGATCTGGGCAAATTTCATGATGTCCTTCTGACCACGCCAACGGAATATGAAGCGCGGCTTACGACCAATAACACGCAAGACGGATTGACCGTCGTTTCAGAAAAGCTCGGCAAGCAGCTTAAAGCGCAGAATGTGTTCGTCACTTTGGGGTCGGACGGCGTTTTGATCCGTTCGGACAACGGAACCCGTTGGGAAACCGATGAATTGCCTGCGCTTAATCTACAGCCGCTCGACGTTTCAGGCGCGGGCGATGCTATGCTGGCGGCATCAGCGTTGGTTCTGGCTGCGGAAGAAAACATCTGGCATTCGGCGCTGATCGGCTCGATCGCTTCGGCTCGTCAGGTCGAACGTGTCGGCAACAGCCCGCTGAAAAGTTCCGAATTATCCGATGCTCTTAAATATGTGTTCGGTTCCATGGAAAATTACCCCTGATGAAAGCGATCCTTTTATCTGCGGGGCTTGGAACGCGCTTGCGCCCTTTAACCTTGTCGACGCCCAAATGCCTTGTGCCGATTTTGGGTCGGCCGCTGATGGCCTATTGGTTGGAACAGCTTGACGCGGCGGGCGTAGAGGAATTCATCGTCAATACCCATTATTTACCACAGGCGGTTGCGGATTTTATCGTTGCCTCCCCGTGGCGAGACCGCGTGCGGCTTGTTCACGAAGAACGGCTTCTTGGCACCGGAGGCACACTTTTGGCCAATAAGGCTTTCTTGGAAAACGACGATATTTTTGTCGCCCATGCCGATAATCTTTGTTTGTGCGATTTCTCTGATTTTTTTGCCGCGCACGCTAAGCATCCAAAGGAATGTTTGATGACCATGATGCTGTTTAATACGGAAACGCCGCAATCCTGTGGCATCGTCGAACTGGATAAGCAAGAAAGGGTTATCGCCTTTCACGAGAAAACGCCCAATCCCTCATCCCGTCTGGCGAATGCGGCCGTGTATATAATGAGTGCCGACTTTATCCGATGGCTGACCGAAGCCTTTCCGTATGCCGACACGCTGGATATCAGCACGCAAGTTATTCCTCGGTTGATGAAGCGCATCTATACATGGCCAACGAACGGTTATTTGCGTGACATCGGAACGCCTGAAAGCCTTGCGGCTGCCGAAGCAGATATGCGGCGCGCGCCAAAAGGTCATCCATAAAGCGGGGCAACGCCAAATCCGTTGGCATGGGCAGCTTCAATTTGTCGCGCCAACGTCTCCAGCTCGGAAATGAAAGGTGAGGGGAGGGTAAGATCGGCGGCGTGGGCGATAGACCTCACCTGTTCCGGTGAGCGCATGCCGATGATAGCCGCCCCAACTTCCTGCGACCGCAGGCTCCATGCGACAGCAGCTTGGGAAAGTGAAGCGCCGTTATTTTCGGCGCATTGCGCCATCTGATGCACTGTTTCGATAACATCCCCGGTCAGATCCTGCCGCAGGCTTGGGCTACGCAAGGCGCGCGATTGCTTCGGAAGGGGATCGCCTGTTTTGTACTTGGCTGACAAAATGCCGCGCGCGAGCACGCCGTAAACCAACAGAGGCGCGCCGTAACGAGCCGCTACGGGAAAGGCATCTTGTTCAGCGGCGCGGGCAATGAGATTGTAGTGTCGCTGGTTGCCGGTCGGCATGGGCATGGCGTAACAACCGGCAAAATCACAAGCTGCTTTAAGCGCCGCGCCGGAAAAATTAGACAGGCCGTAGGCGCGAATTTTGCCTTCACGCCGTAGTGCTTCCAGACAGCGCAAGCTTTCTTCAAGCGGCGTCGCAGGATCGAAATGGTGCATCTGATAAAGGTCGATATAGTCGGTCTGAAGACGACGCAAAGAGGCTTCGATTTTGAGGCGTATATTTTCAGGACGTCCGCAATGACGAGGATCGCCGCCGCTTTCGAGGCCGATTTTTGAGGCGACAATCCATCGATCACGGCGAGTCTTGAGCGCGTTACCGATAAATGTTTCTGAAAGACCGGCGGAATAAACGTCAGCAGTATCAACGAAATTGATGCCGCATTCTTCAGCGGCATCGAAAAGCGCGGCGGTTTCTTTTTCGTCGCAAAAATAGCCAAAGATATTGCCGCCCAAAGCTATTTGGGATGCTTGCAGCGCATTTGTGAGGGGGAAAAAACGCATGCGTTATGACTTTGTCGGATCCACCAAAGACCATTGCTCCCACAGCGTTGAACCGCCATCGATAACCAGCCCTTGGCCCGTGATAAAAGATGATTCCGAGGAACATAAAAAAGATACGGCATTAGCGACGTCATCGGACGTGCCGACACGACGCAGAGGAATATGATCGACGGCTTTTTGCCGGTAAAGTTCATTGTCGTCCGCCTCAAAACGGTCGCGATGTTCGTCTTTGACAATGAACCCGGGTATGATGGCGTTCACGCGGATGCCGTGCGCGCCAGCAAGAGCGGCCAGATAGCGCGTCATGTGGCGAAGCCCCGCTTTCGCGATGTGATAACTTGGCGAAAGATCCCCCGTTATAAAATCACCGGCTATCGAGCCGATGTTGATAACGACGCCGCCGATTTTTTGCGCGATCATATGATGAATGGCGCGCTGGCTCAAGAAGTAGGGCGCTTTCAGGACGGTGGTAAAAGTCAGATCCCAATTGCTTTCGTCCTCATCCAGCATATCGCGGCGCGAGCCTGCGCGCGCGTTGTTCACGACGACATCAAGACGCTTGGCCACGGCAAGAACTTCATCGACCATAGCCGCGCCGCCCATGGGGGCGGCAAGATCGCCGATGACGGGATGGGCGATGTATCCTTGCTTGGTCAGGGTATCGACGGCGCGCGTTAAAGCATCTTTATCTTTATCGCCGCAATAAACGTGCATGCCGTCGCGCGCCAAACGCTGCGCAATATTGAAACCTATGCCGCGTGCGGCGCCGGAAACGAAAGCGATCTTAGCGGACATGGGCATGCCGTAACGGTGCGTGAGTTGAGAGGATTATGTCTATGGCTGATTCAAGAAGCGCCAGAGTTTCATGCTCCCGCCATATCTGTTGCCATGGATAGGAAAAATTATAATTATTTCGATCCCCCAGTTCCCGATTCATTTCCGTTTTATGATGGGCGGGATTTTTAAAAAGGACATAGGGCGTATTGGAAAAAATCGCAAAATTGGCTGGCCCGCTTTGCATGCCTAGAAATCCCCGCGCTGCGCTAATCAGCGCGAGATGTACCGCGAGTTCTGGCGCGTGTTGACTCACGATAATAACGTTCTCCATTTTCTTCAGAATGTCCGGCACATCGTCATGCCCGATCAGAAAAAAAGCCGCATCGCGCCTGTTTTTTATAAAATCGGCCCAAACCCCCATTGCTGCGTTGCTTTCGCCGCCCATCTGGTTTTTAAGATGAACAGTGATCGGCGCGCGATCCGCCGCGTAACGACTTATGATGTTCTGGGCGAGAGCTTTGGCGGTTTGGCTCATCTGCAGATAAGGCCGCGCGCCGGTGAGTAAAAACCTTTCCTGCAAACGCAAGGTCGTATCGATATTATGGCATGCGATGACAGACTCATCGGACGACGGCCAAACCTGTTTTTGCAGGCGCGCCTGCCGGAATTGGGCGTATTTATGTATCGAAGCCACGCCCCGGACCTCCTGCAGGGTTTTTTCCAAAACAAGGGGAAAAGCCCGGCCTTCCTCAATGACGATAAGATCGATGAAAGATTCAGCGCCGCCCTGCATTTTGGCTTCCGCCAGCAACATAGCGCCATTGCCGAGCGACGGCGCATCATGCCCAAGATGCCAAACAGCGCTGATCGTACTGGAAGGTTCAGCGGCCATGATTATCCTTAATCCCTATTTGGTCAAGACAGCGGTCACCACGGCCTCGGGCGTGAGCCCAACAGATTCGCACAGATCGTCATAACTGCCATAATTCCTGACAAAGACATCCGGAATGGCCAAGGAATGAAAACGCAAATCCGGAATTTCGTATATATGGCGCAGCACATCATCGCCAAATCCGCCGGACCGCATATGTTCTTCCAGAACAACGACCTTGCGTGTTTTGAGGGCGCTGGCGCGAATGGGTTCAATGTCGATGGGACGCACGGTATGAATATACAAAATATCCGCCGTAAGATTTTTATCGGCCAGCAATTCTTGCGCCCGCATAGCCGTGCGCAACTGCGACCCAACGGCCACCAACGTTACGTCCGATCCATCGGCAATCTTGGCCGCCTTGCCGAATATGATATCGCTGGCGCGAAATTCTACGCCATGATTCTGGCCGCACAGCCTTGAAACGGTCAGATGGCTGTTGCGATAGGTTTGTAGAAATAGCGCATCAAATTCGGCAGCGCTGGCCGGCGTGCAAATCTCGCTTCCCTGCAATGTTTTCAGCAGGGCAAAGTCGTCATAGCAATGATGCGTGCAGCCAAGATACGAATAATCGAAAGCCGCGCCAACCGAGACGACATTGCCATGCAGCTGATGATAACAAAAATCAAGCTTCAGCTGCTCGAATGAGCGCTCGATAAGAAAAGGAGCGATGGTGTGAAGAACAGGGTACAGGCCGACAGACGACATGCCAGCGCCCAGACTCATCATCGTCGGCTCAAGAATGCCGATATTGTAATAGCGATCCGGAAAAGCGGCGGCGAATGGCTGTAAAATCCCATGACTGATATCGCCGACGATAACGACCAAGTCCGTGTCTCTCTGGCCAACGGCCAACATCGTATCTGCAAATTGCTGGCGAATGGATTTGCTCATGCCAAGGCCTCCATAAGCTGCTTATGCTCATTCGCATCCGGGATGCGGTGATGCCATTTGCCATGGCCTTCGATCATCGGGATGCCAAAACCTTTGATGGTTTTGGCAACAATGACATGCGGGATGCCGTCATTGACAAAGGCAACGTTGGCGATCGCCGCCTGAATTTCTTTTTCATTGTGGCCGTCAACGACCTGAACATTCCATCCGAACGCCGCCCATTTAGCTGGCATATCGTCAAAAGGCATTAGCTGCATGGCCGATTGGTTCCAATCGACGATGACGCAAAGATTACCCAGCTTGCGGTTGCGGGCGATATTGGCTGCTTCCCATACAGTGCCTTCATGGCATTCACCGTCGCCGACCAGAACGAAAATCCGGTTTCTCTTGTTCTGGATGCGAAGACCAAGATGAATGCCCAAAGCAAAACTCAAACCGTGTCCAAGCGAACCCGTCGATGCCTCCACGCCCGGGACTTTCGTCCGGTCGGGATGCTCGCCGAGAATGCCGCCTTTTTTGCAAAACAGACGGACATCATTATCGGTAATAAAATGATGACGATGCAAATTAACATAAAGGGCGAGACAGCCATGGCCTTTGGAAAGAATAAAATAATCCCGCTCGTCCCATAACGGATCCTTGGCGTCAAACTTTAAAACATCACGATACAAAACAATAATGATGTCGAGGATTGAAAAAGCGCTAGGGATATGCCCGTTTTGTCCGGACACGCACATATCGACGATCTGCCGGCGAAGGTCTTTATTAGGAACATGGTCGCGCTGTAGCATTGTCATTGTCCGAAATACCCTCTGCCTTGCCCGCCATCAATGGGCACGATGCTGCCTGTATTAAAGGATGCGAGATCCGAACACAAATAGGCAACGCAGTTGCCGATTTCTTCCGGCCTGCCAAAGCGGCCAATGCGCTGGCGTTCCGTCAGATATTTTTTTACATGTTCCGGCCGTTCGTGTGATGCGATATCCCAATAGCCTTTTTCGGTAAACACAGCGCCCGGCAAAACCGCCGTTAAAACGACACCGTCGGGCGCGACAACGCCGCCCATGCTGCGTGTATAGGCTGTCAAAGCGGCTTTCATCGCGCAATAAGGAACGGGGCCGTGATTTTCCATCGCCGATATGGATGACACATGGCACACACGGCCCCATTTGCGCTGGCGCATGCCGGGCAGGAAGTAGCCGTTCAATTCAACCGCGATTTCAAAATTAAAGCGATAGACAGCGCGCCACTGGTCGGTGGAGCAAAAGGGATCGCTTATATCCAGCGTGCCGCCGACGTTATGAACAACAATGTCCAGATCACCAAAATCCTGAAGTCTGTCCATCAACTGCGCTGGTGCGCCTTCCGGCATCAGATCCAAAGCCAGAGCGCGATGCCCTGCCTTGGTTCCGCCGATAGATTCCACCAGATTCTCAACATCGGCCTGCGTACGCGCGACGGCGGCAATGATCGCCCCTTCCCGTGCGAGAGATGTCGCGATCGCTCGCCCGAGTCCGCGTCCGGCGCCGGTCACAAGCGCTTTTCTGCCTTTTATATTCAAATCCATGCAGTGTCCGTGGGGATTAGGTTTTACAGAGTTTCAACGATTGCTGGATTCATCGCGACCACGGCATTGTATCTTTACAAGTTAAAAACGCACTTCCTTCGCGATAGCTTGTGGGCAGATCGTCCAGCTTGTGCGCCCGCGCCCAGCCCTTTTTTTGAGAAAAGATATGCACGGGCCCTTCCTGAAAATTTTCAAACAGGGCTTTAGCGTTTTCCGGTGTGCCAATCTCGACCATAACGTCTAAATGCGCCCATCGTTCCATAGGAATTCCGTTCAAAATAACCACCTCATGGCCTTCGGCGTCAATTTTGGCCAATGTTACGTCATCAAGGACATTTTTAATATCAAACACGTCGACGTCGAAACGCTCCAAGTCGCCATAGGGGTTAGCCTTGGCTCCGCTTAAATGGCTGCCTGTTGTATTGCCCAGAACACGCGTGAATTCCATGCGGCCTGCGCTGGCGGATATGGCCGCTTGGTGCGCAATGCAAGATTTTTCTGCGCCGTTGAGTTTAAGGTTGTCCTGCAATTTTTGATAATGAATAGGGTCGGGTTCATAAGACACGACAGAATAACCGCACTGCGCCAGAACAAGGCTATGCAGCCCTAGGTTGGCGCCAATATCGATCGCTTTTTTGTAACGATTGCGATTGCGCATATAAAAAGAAAAAATAATTAACTCGTCCAGCCCAAACATATCGAGCGTATCTATAGAACCAAGTTTTTGATAGGGAAAAGTGATCTCGCCAATGCCATCAAGCACAACTGGTCTTTGCCCAATAAAAGCATCCTTAAGATTTGAAAAATGATCTTTGGTTATGGGATCCAGAAATTTATAAAAAACCGACGAACGAGCATGCTCGGCATGATGATCGGCCAAGAAGTCGAAAAGATGATGAAGGGTTACTAAGGACATAGCCGCGTCATTTGCTAGAGGAAGGAGGATAAGACGAACATAAAATCATTCTTTAGTAAACTTCTCAATAGAATCAATCATCCAGACATCGCCGCCGGAACAGCCGCGCCGATCCTTTCATAAAACCGAATGAGGCGATGAATGTGATGATCGATGAAAAAGGAAGGGGGTATGGAGGAAACGGTTTTCGATCGGCGTACAACCTCTTTTAACCGCTCAATGCCGCCGGGCGCAAGAACATCCTGTGTGTCGAGCCAATAGCCGTAACGGCGCGCAATAAAACGGCTCATTTTCAGTTCCGGCGTGCCCAGCACGACAAGGCCGGATGTCAGAAAATCGGCTACGCGACCAGATAATCCCGCGCTAAAATAATGTTGGGTATAATAGGGCGGCGCACCTTTTATTTCGGGATCAACGTTTAAAATGAGGCCGCAGTCATAATCGCGTTGCCGTTCCTGCAAAATATCAGGTGGTACGCATGTGTGGACTTTGACTTGTGTCCGCGTGTTGCTCAAGTCCAACAGATTGCGATGCGCATCTTCCACCTGCGTCTGAGTTAAATGCCGTTTGTCGGGCGTAACGAAAATATCGATGTTAATGCCAGCTTCGACCAGAGGACGGAATATACCCTCGACTTTTTTTAAGGTTCCCTCAGGATCCTGGATATAGCCGGTGGAAATAAGGCGAAGCGCGTCATCTTGCGGGCGCGGATGCGGCCGCAGCGATTCCTCGACATAGTGAGGAAACCAGATCATATTTTTGTTTGGCTCCCACTTGTTGATGCGGGCGGCAGCTCGATATTGAAGATCCTGACAACATACGCCGTCGGATTCATTTAGGGCTTGCGTTTGCCAATCGCCTATATAGCCGCGCGAATTCCACGCGTTGCCAGGGACAAGGCCGGGAAATATATCCTGATAATCAAAAATGACCGGCCCCGGCTTGCCACGAACAAATACAATAGCGGTCAAGTCAATGGCCGAAGAAAAAACATGAAAGGCCGCTGGTCTGAAAGTCGTTGCCAGACGCAACGCGTCCCATGCGTCCTTGTAGGGCACGGCATGAAAGCCGATATCGGTTATTAAAAAATTAGGCTCGTTCTGATACAGAAAGATGACGTCTTTCCCCGCTTTTTTCAACGCGCGCGCTATTTTAAGCGCGCGCGCACGAAACGTCTCGCATACCATGATAATTTGCTTCGTATCGCGGTTGCGATCCATGCGCGCTCTTTGGGCAAGAACCATAATCTCCCGCTCCTCCGGATTTTGAGGTTCTGCGCGGCGTATATGCCGACTGTGCGCGGCGATGTGCTGGCGCAGTTGGGTCGCCGCAGGAAAGTCCGGCTGTAAAGACAAGGCTTCTTCATTCAACAATTCGGCCTTAAGCATCTGGCCTTCATTAGAAAAAAGGAGGCTGTGTTGATACAAAACCAGCGCCAGTGATTTGTTCAGCTCTGGGAAAGCGGGGCGCAGCGTTTGAATGTCGCGCAAGGCCGACAACGCCTCCGCGTAACGCGCCGTCTGAAACAGCGCTACGGCTTGCTGATACAGACAGTTTGTCAGGGCGTCGATGACGTCAGGAAAGTCCGGACATGATTCCACAATCTGGCGCAAGAAAAGCTCGGCCGTATCAACGTGGCCCTGCTGCTGCATACGGATTTTTTCCAGCAGCGCCAAAGCCAGCGCCCGCTCCATCACAGGAGGATTGTCTTCAGCAAGGGACATGGCAACAACAGCGAATAGTTATGAAGTGGATTAACACGCGCGTCCGGCGTTAGCCACGGCTAACGTTTTGCGCATCCATGCAAGGTTGTTATGGCGTTCCTCGTTTTTTAATTCTCCCGTGCGGAATTTCTGGATCAATTCCTGCACGGCATCATCCACGGTTTTTTTCGGCCTAAATCCGGTTGCCAGCAACCGATCGGAATTAACGCGATAGGAACGGGGGTCGTTGGAAGGCTTGGTGACAATGGTCGCCGGAACGTGCTTGGTGATGAGCCGTGCGATTTCCAGAATCGAGAGATTTTCAAAGCCAGCATTGAAGATGCCCGTATGTTGCGGATGATCAAGAAAGAACAGATAAAGATCCGTAATATCGTCGATATGAATATTGGGACGCGTCTGACTGCCGCCCAGCACTGTGATCTCGCCTTTGGTGAGAGCCTGCATCGTCAGCATATTGACGGCGACATCCAGCCGCATGCGTGGCGAATAACCGCAAACGGTGGCTGGCCGGATGATCTGTACCGCCATACGATCGGCATAACTCAGCAACACGCGTTCAGCGACCATTTTGGTTTTGTTATATTCAGAAATCGGTTTAAGCTCGAGATCTTCGGTGACTTTATCTTCGTCTTTAACCCCATAAACGCTCCCCGAGGAGGCATAGATAAAACGCGTGATTCCCTTGCGCGCCGCGCGGTCGGCAAGCTGCATCGTCGCAAGGCAACTGATTTCCCATGTTAATTGCGGATCGAGATCGCCGCAGGGATCGTTAGCTACGGAAGAGAGGTGAATAATCACATCCAGAGCATCAAGGTTTATTTTCTCGATCTCTCGGACATCGCCTTCGATAATTGTCAGGTTGGAATGTGGTGTAAGGAAATTGCCAAACCACATAATGTCGAGAACGACAACTTCGTGCCCCGCTTGCAAAAGCTTCGGCACCAGAACCGAGCCTTTATAGCCGCATCCGCCCGTCACCAATATCCGCATCTCAAACCTCCCTTTTCAAATCGGGCTTAAAAAGGCCCTGCAAACCATTGACCCGGCACATCATGATGCCCTTCTCTTTCCAATTCCGGGAAAGACCGTTCTTCTCCCTTGACCATTTTCCATGCCGCCGCAGCGATTTCGGGCGCGCCAAAATAAAATTCACGCGTCAACTCATAGGCGGTGGGTTCCGGCACATCGGGCATCGTCAGATAAAGCGGCGCAGCTCTTAAATGCGAGAACAGATCAGAAGCCACGCGCGCCACAATCGTACCCGCAACCGAACCAAAAGCCGCCCCGGAATCGAGCGCAAGCAGTCTCCCCGTTTTTTTGACCGAGGTCAAAAGGGTCGGCCAATCGAGCGGTTTAATCGTGCGCAAATCGATCAATTCCGCCTGCACGCCTTCTTCCCTAAGCCTGCGTACGGCATGCAGCGCCTCGATCGTCAGATAGGAGGAGGCGACGATCGTGACATCGACGCCTTTCTCCATCACGCGGCATTCGGACAAAGGCACGCGGAAATCAGGCGATTCCGGAACTTCGCCCATTTGCTGATGCAACCAGCGATGTTCAAGAAAGACGACAGGATTATTGTCATCGATGCTCGCGCGCAAAAGCCCTTTGGCATCCGCGGGCGAAGACGGCATCACGACTTTCAAGCCGGGAATATGCGCGAACCATGCTTGCAGATTTTGCGAATGCGTCGGCCCTTGGCCCCAACCGCGTCCGATGATCAAACGAATAGTCAGAGGAACAGAACGCTTGCCCCCAAACATATAGTGCCATTTAGCCGCGCTGTTAACGAGTTGATCCATCGCCAGCAAAAAGAAATCGAGTCGCTGATGCACCATCACCGGACGCAATCCCCCTATGGCGGCGCCCACCCCAATGCCGGTCATAGCGTTTTCCGATAAGGGCATGTCGAACACGCGTTTGCCAAAACGTTCCTTCAAATCAACCGTCGTGCCGAAAATGCGTTTGGGATCATCGATGCCGAGTCCATAGCAAATAACCTCGTCCGATGCCGCCATCGCTTGATGCAGACCTTCATTGATCGCTTGGGCGAAAGTTATTTCGACGGGACGCTTCATGCCGCGCTCTCCATCGTATTTTGTCCCACGCTTTTTCCGGCATCTTCTGCATAGACTTCGCGATAGGCGTCTGGTCTCGGCGGCAGCGGTTGCGCTTCGACCCATGCAAAATCGCGCGCAATGTCCGCCAGCACTTCGTTCCGTAAAGCTTCGAGTCGCGCGGCGGACCACCCTTCGTTTTCACGCAAATATTTTTCATAACGCGCAACGGGGGCGCGTTTTTTCCATTCGGCGCATTCGCCTTGCGCGCGATAGCCAAGATGATCGTCGTCGGCAGGGCCGCAATGTTCAAGCCATCTGTATGTCGAAAATTCTGCAAAAACGGGCCCTTGCCCTGAACGCATTTCGGCTATGACGGCGTGCATAAGCTTATATGTCGCAGCGACATCGTTGCCGTCGCCCGCGACGCTTTTTATCCCCATCGCTTCGACCATCTTGTAAATTGACCTTCCCGCAGGCTGACGCGGGCCGAGCGGCGAATAAACCGAATAAAGATTATTCTCGCATATGAACAAAACCGGAAGGCGCTGCACCGCTGCAAAATTAACGGATTCGTAAAAAACGCCTTCTTCGATCGCGCCATCGCCAAGAAAAACGATCGCGAGAGAATCCGACCCCTTTTGCTGCAGGGCAAGGCCAAGCCCAACGCCTATGGGAATCGTATTGCCAACAATGGCCGTGCTGCCTTTGAATCCGACGCTTTCATCTATCAGATGCATCGAACCGCCGCGCGCGCCGCTGCATCCGCCTGCACGTCCGTATATTTCGGCAAGCATCGCGCGCACGGAACCGCCTTTGCCCATATAATGGGCGTGCGCGCGATGCGAACTGACCGCCAAATCGTCGCGCCGCATCAAGGGCGCGAGTGCCGCAGACACGCCTTCCTGCCCGATCGAAAAATGTACAGGACAGCGCATTTTGCCAGCGGGATAACGTTGGGCGATACCCTCCTCGACGCCCCGGATAAGATAGAGCGCGCGCATGATTTTTTCTGTGTCGGAACCTTCTGCCATCAGGGAATGAACCAATAAAAATCCCCGGTATAACCGGCTTTATCGAAAAAGATTTTCCATTCCTCGACCGCCATCATCGTTTTTGCGGTCAGATTCCACGCTTCCATACGGCGTTTTTCTTCATCGTTGCGATAGGCGTCAACGGTGATAAAGCTACCGCGCTTTTTGACGCGCTCGATTTCTTTCAACGCCCCGACAATTTCATCCTTCTCCAGATTATGCAGGGTATTTATTGAAATAACGACATCAAAGCTTTTGTCTTCATAAGGCAACTGCCGCGCATCGCCGACGCGCAACAACGGGCGCACTTCTTCCTTGGCGTTGGCAATTGCGTATTCGGAAACGTCAAGCCCCGCAAGCTTAATGCCGGGAATCAAGCGCATCATATCGTAAAGCATGAAGCCCTTGGCGCAGCCGATGTCGAGCAGCGAGGATTGCGCCGTGAGCCCGAAATGTTTTTGGAAGGTCGGGATAACAGGCTCCCAAAAACGCGCGTTGTAGGAAAAGCCGCCATAGCCGTGACGGCGATCGCCATCGAAAAAATCCTTGCCGAATTGCCGCGCGAGCGCTCGGTCTGCGGGAGATTTTTCCTCGCCGCGCGCCTCGACATTGCGCTTGGTGCGCGGATATTTTTCCATCAAATCGATTTCAGCCATTTTTTGCTCCGTTGATCTAAGCGGTTAGAACCCCGCTTATGCTTTGGTTTACTTCTTATGGATATAATCCAGCGGTTCTTTGGAAATCGCCTGCCAGTTATCTTCCACCCATTGAATCGTCTTGCCCACGCCTTCCTCAAGGGAAACCGTGTCTCGCCAGCCCAATGTAGTCCGCGCCTTAGCGTCACTCATTAAGTAATGCGCATCCTTGCCGGGCCTGTCTTCGCTTTCTTCGACCAACGACGCGAAATCCGTGCCAAGCAAAGCGTGAATTTTGCGCACAAGATCGCGAATGGTGGTAAAATCATTAGTGGAAAAATGATAAACTTCGCCGACATTGCCGCGCGCTAAAGCCGCCATAGCCGCGCTGCCGATATCGTCGCGATAAATGAAGGCTCGAGTCGAAGTTCCCCCGCCATGCAGCGGCAACTTGCGCCCCATGCGCGCATAGATGATCGTGCGAGGGATAATGCGGTAAAGCTGTTGTCCGGGTCCATAAAAATTGGAAAAACGCGTCAGAACCGCAGGAAACCCGTACTGGTTGACGCTCGTCATCACATGCATGTCGATAGCGGCGTGGCTGACGGCGTAGGGCGTGCTCGGCCTATAGACGAAGCTCTCGCTGATCAAACTCTCTGTGTTGCCATAAAGTTCAGGCGTCGATACGCGGACATATTTTTGCAGACGCGGCAGCTTGCGTAGGGCCTCAAGCAATTTGACCTTGGATACAATATTGGTCTGATACCATTGTTCAGGCGCCAGCCAACTTTCCGCCACCATGCTCTGCCCTGCCAAATCAACGACATAGTCGGGATTGAAAGCGAGAATGTCAGCCGCGGCCGCGGCGTTATCATCATTTATGTCGCGCTGTAGGAACGTGTATGAACCGCTTTCCGGCATGTCCGGAAAATAAAGCTTCGATCTCAGCGGCGAACGGCTCAATCCAAGTACCGTCATATTTTCTTTAAGCGCCGCCCGCAAAACGGCAATGCCCGCGAACGAGTTCGCGCCCAAAATGACGAGTTTGCGATCAGCTGACATACTTGATGGATGAAAGGAGGGGAGGGAAAGACATCTTCCTTTTCACATAAATGGCAACGCTTGACAAGCGCCGCAAAAAAAATGCGCGCCGTAATCAAGAAGAGCGGTTGCTGTTTGGCATGTTTATTGCTCGTTTATATTGCTTGCTAATTTATAGGAAAATAACGATGCTAAGAATCATGACGACAAACACGGCGCGAGTCGAAAGCTTCATCAGGCAACCGGTGGAACCCTTTTTCTCCGGCGGCATGGTCGATCTCTACCTCGCCAAATTATCGCGCACCCTTGCCTCGCTCGACCGCGCCTCTATGGACAATGCCATAGGCGTCATCGCTGATGCTTGGCTCAATGGGCGGCAGATCATCACGCTCGGCAATGGCGGCAGCGCGATGACCGCTTTGCATATGATTTCCGACTGGAACAGAAGCGTTTTCAACGCCAGCAAACGCCCATTTCGCGGAAGGTCGCTGATCGACAATATGGCGCTAGTGATGTCATACGGCAACGATGTTTCTTTTCAGGATATTTTCGTCGAACAGCTTAAGAGCGTTCTTCAGCCAGAAGATCTTGTGATCGCCATATCCGGCAGCGGCAATTCTGAAAATGTCATCCGCGCCGTCAACTATGCCAACGAAAATCAAGCCACAACTCTCGGCCTGTGCGGCTACGACGGCGGCAGGCTTAAAACGGTCTCTCAGCACGTAGTTTGGGTCGATGCCAATGACATGCAACTGTGCGAAGATGCGCATGCCATTTTCGGCCACATCGTCATGCAAAGCCTGTGCAACATGATCGTACCAGCTAATTAGTCCACCTGCGTCACAAAGAGACCGAACAACAGCGCTTGTAACAAAAGCGACGTATTCTCCCCCCACTCTATGGAGCGATGGTTTCACCTAAGCTGTCTTTGATTTATGTAGACAGTTGTCGCGACGCGACCACCTCTACCTTGGGTGATACGCTCCTTTGTTCGCTGCGTCGGAATCCGGCGCGCGAAGATTGCAGGTCGAAAAAAACGCAAAAATCCCATATCTTGTGATTTTTCCCTTGACATCCCTTTCAACCTCCTCTATAACACCCCAGTCTCGTAAGAGACGTTTGGACCTGCACCGTGCCCGCAAGCGGCCGATTGCGGGGTATCGCCGGAGCCGTCCAAACAGGTTGCATGCCGCCGGTCCGTGTCAAAAGCGGATGTCTGGGGGAGCGCGCTCTCTTTTTTTGATGGAGTCCCAAGTATGTTTTCGATCCCGCCCTAACAAACACACAAAACCAGCGAAACTTGAAAACCCCGCCCCATGCGCGTAGCCTCAGCTGACACGTAATTCCAAGCCATTGGGAGGGTGAGGGGGTAAGGTCGGGAGTCATCCCCGCTGCCTCTATTCTCACCATTTTTTCTAGGTGTTCGACTTACGCTGACACTCAAACATACATGGTTCCATGTCCTCTCTTTCCCTCACCGACACCCTGTTCTACACCCAAACCGGCATGAACCGCGCTGCAGTCGAGCGGTCGGTTGATGACGCCTTACTGGGCGCCGACGACGGGGAACTTTTTTTGGAATACCGCCAATCGGAAAGCTTCGTCTGGGACGACGGCAAGTTGAAAAGCGCGAGTTTCGACACCTCGCAAGGCTTCGGCCTACGCGCGGTGTCAGGCGAAACCACAGGCTTCGCCCATTCCGTCCAAATGGACGAAAAGGCGATTTCACGCGCCAAAGACACCGTCCGCGCAGTGCAAGCGGGGCAGGGGGGCACAATGAGCGACCCGCCCATCGGCACCAACCGTCATTTGTACGAAGACGCAAACCCTCTGCTCGGCAAAAGTTTTGAAGACAAGATTCATCTGCTGCAACAAATCGATTCCTATATTCGCGCGCGCGATCCCCGCGCGCATCAGGTCAGCGTCTCGCTGGGCGGAAACTGGCAAGCCATTCAGATCATCCGCGCCGGAGGCTGGCGCGTGGCCGATATCCGCCCCCTCGTGCGCTTGAACGTTTCCGTCGTCGCTCGCGACGGCGACCGTATGGAAGCGGGTAGCCAAGGCGGCGGCGGAAGAGCCGAATACGCCCGCTGGTTCGCCCCCGCCGAATGGCAAAAAATCGCCGACGAAGCCCTGCGCAAAGCGCTTGTCAATCTGGAAGCGATCGAGGCCCCGGCAGGGGAAATGACGGTGGTCGTCGGCCCGGGCTGGCCCGCGGTATTACTTCATGAAGCGATCGGCCACGGCCTTGAAGGCGATTTCAACCGCAAGAAAACATCGGTGTTCTCGGAACTGATGGGACAACAGATAGCGGCCAAGGGCGTGACGATCGTCGATGACGGCACGCTCGATCAAAGGCGCGGCTCGATCAGCATCGACGACGAAGGCACGCCCGCGCAATGCAACATGTTGATCGAAGACGGTCGCTTGGTCGGCTATATGCAAGACCGGCTCAATGCGCGCTTGATGGGCGTCAAGCCCACAGGCAACGGACGCCGCGAAAGCTTCGCTTGCTCTCCCATGCCGCGCATGACCAACACGATCATGCGCCCGGGATCGCTGACGCCGCAGGAAATCATCGCTTCGGTCAAAAAAGGCATCTACGCCCCCGATTTCGGCGGCGGCCAAGTCGACATCACGACCGGCAAATTCGTGTTCTCGGCCAGCGAAGCCTATGAAATCGACAACGGAAAAATCGGCCGCCCGATCAAAGGCGCGTCTCTTGTCGGCTCCGGCTTCGAAGCGCTCAAGCGCATCAGCATGATCGGCAACGACACGATGCTCGACGGCGGAGTCGGCACCTGCGGCAAAAACGGCCAAAGCGTCCCGGTCGGCATAGGCCAGCCGACAATGCGTCTGGAACAGATGACAGTTGGAGGACGGGGCGGATAAAAAGGCATTTTCCCTTTCTTAACCCTTTTCCCCTAACATGCCCGCGCATTTCAACCAACAAAGGATCAAACAATGCCCCTTATGACATGGAAAGACGACATGAGCGTCGGAATCTCCTCGATTGACGAGCAGCATAAAAAGCTTGTCAATATGATTAACGAACTTTCCGACGGCATGAAAATCGGCAAGGGCAGAGAAGTCCTCGGCACCATTCTTGATGAACTGATCGACTATACGGCCAAGCATTTCAAGTATGAGGAGGAGCTTTTCGACAAGACCCATTATCTTGATGCGTTCAACCATAAAAAAGAACACGCAGACCTCGTCAAACGCGTGCTCGATATTCAAGCAAAATACAAAGCCGGTGCCCTCACCCTGTCCCTCGAAGTCATGGATTTCCTCAAGGACTGGCTCGTCAAGCACATCATGGGATCGGACAAAAAATACAGCTCCCACCTGTGCGCGCAGGGGGTCAAGTAGCCGAAAAATCGCAGTTTATGCGCTAAAACCGCTTATTACTTTCATAATTTTGTGATAGCGTATCTCCGCTGTAATGAATAAGGGCGGAAGCGCATGAACAGGCGTGATTTTCTACAAACCGTAGCAACGACAGTTCCTGTCGCGGCCGCAACGTCGTGGCTAACGCGACCCCCTCAAGCAACGCCGCCCCGCAAGGCCAAAGACGCCGCCGAGCGCGTTCTCGACACACGGCGGATCAGTTGCAGCTACGCGCCAGCCGATCCTTTCCTGATGAAAGATCCCAACACCGGAAAATTGTCCGGCATTTTTTATGATCTGACCAACCGTATCGGAGAATTGGCCGATCTTGATGTCTCATGGGATATTGAGGCGACCTATGGCACATTCGGCGAAGATTTGCGTTTACACAAATGCGATGTTTATGCGTCCTGCGTCTGGCCGGACGCGAACCGCGCCAAGGTCGCCAATTTTTCCGTTCCGGCTTTTTATTCTGGCATGAATCTTTATGTGCGCTCCAACGACCGCCGTTTTGACGGGGATATAGACAAGATCAACAACCCAGCCTATCGCGTTGCGACCATTGACGGAGAAATGTCGACTTTTGTCCAACAAAGCGATTTTCCGAAAGCCTCGACGCTTAGCGTACCTGACGGCACCGATATTTCAGTGGCGTGCGAGAATGTTGCGAGCGGCAAAGCCGATGTCGCCATTCTCGATAAAAGCTACGCCGCCCTCTATTTGCGGAAAAATCCCGGCAAGCTGCGCCTTCTGACCGATACAAGGCCGATCCGTATTTTCGAAAACACATGGGCGATCGCCTATGAATCGCAACGCTTCAAAACCATGCTCGACGTTGCGATCAAAACCCTGCTTTACAGCGGATATGTCGATAAAATTCTCGCCAAATACGAGCCGGTTCCGGGAAGTTTCTACCGCGCCAGCATGCCGATAGAGCATTAGGAAAGAGACTCGCTTGCGCAGGAACGCATTGATCGGCATATTGGCTGCCTAATCGTTAACATGATTCGCGCAAGCGCACGATTGAGGATGAGCAAGAGATGACATCAGCCCGCCCGATGAAAGCCGTTCTGGCCGCCGTTCTGGCCGTTTTTATTCTGGGATTTTTTGCGCAGGCGCGGGCGGCGGATTTGCCTCTGGCCGCCGCATCCCCTTTGACAGGCGTCGCCTTCGACGATCGCCCGCTTATGTTGCCGGTGCAGCGCAACTTTCAGATGGCGATGCTGACCGCTGGCAGCGAACTCGGCCGCAGCTGCGGCAGGATGGAAGCCTATGGCTGGCGCATGAGCCAGACCGAACAGGCGCGGGTCAATCAGATATTCAACAACACCGTCGACCGTCTGCGCTTGCTGGGCTATACGATTGCGCCGCAGACGCTGACGTCGGTATCGAAGGACATCACCCTGTTTACGGCCGATCGCGCCAACAAGCACTTTTTGTTTTTGTGGTCTGCCGGAGAACTGGGCCTTGTTCTGAATTTGTGCGAAACCACGGCGCCCGCGCCCTCCTATGCGCACGCAGCGGCATCGCTTGTGCCGTCAGTTCAGGTGTTTCCCGTTCCGATCGACGACATCCCTCCCGCACGGTTCGACGCGTCGGACAAGACGAAAGGCATGATCGGCGGAGAAGGATTTTCGCCCGTCGGAGAATGGGTCGGCAGCTATACCTGCGCTCAAGGTCTTACGGGAGGCTCGTTGCAAATTGGTCGTCTGCGCGGCGAGGATTTCGACGGCGTGTTTAAATTCTATCCGACCGAAAAAAATCCGTCCGTTCCTTCAGGCTCCTACACTGTTTTCGGCCAGTACGACAAAGCATCAAAGCGCATCCTGATCAACCCGGGAAAATGGATCAAGCGGCCGCACAATTTTTATAACACAGTCATTGTCGGCAGTTTCGATCCGGCAAAGGACATCTTCAGCGCCTATTTCCAAGGCATCAGCGGCTGCACGAGTTTCGAGGCGCATCGCGAAGGCGCAGAGCCGATCTCGTTGCGCCACGAAAAGTTGGAAAAACACAAAGCCGTCAGGCGCGTTGTCAGGAAGAAGAAAAAGCTGAAAAAGAAACTACCTCCGCCGCAAGCGACGCAGAAGACTCTCGAAGCGCCGACAATGGCAGCGCCAACGCCCATCGCGCCCGTTCCTGCGGCAGGAGATTCCAAGCCCGTCGCGCCCACACAAGGCTCTGACTCGTCTGTCGATGATAAGAAAGTCCCCGCCACCGGCATCATTCTAGCTGCCCCACCAGCGCCGTCTGGAAAATGAATGGCGTATTCATGGGGTTAGTTGCTTAAGCGAGAAATAGCGGCGCCGCTTGTCTCATTCATTTTCTCCGCCGTCTTATTGGTTGGCGCAAGATTTGGCACGCCTTTTGCTCTGCATATAAAGTAAAAAGAAAAACCCGCTCGTTGGAAGGGGAAAGACATGCAGAGCATCTCCGGTAGTGTGGCCTATCCGACTTCTCTTCCCTCTGTGGGGACGGGAATGAATTCGACATCCGGGCAAGCCAACGCGGGGACGCCGTTTGCCGTTTTGCCAAGCCCGCTCAGCCAGCTTGCAGCGCGGACAGGGGGCGCGTCATTGGCCAATTCCCCCTCGCTTGGGGCGCAAACGGTATCGACGCTGCTGCAAACGCAAGAAATGAATCAGCTTCAGGCGCGCGGCGGCCTAAACCTGATGCAGGGGCTGGAGGCCGAAGAGGCGGCGGAAAACGAGGTCGCGCGTTTTCTGAACGTGCGCAAAAAAGCAAAAAAAACCATCAAAACCGCCGAGGCTGATCAAAACGCCGCCACGCTACGCCACAGAGATGAGGAAGAGGAAACTCCGCTGGATGAAGAAGGCCGGCGGGATTCCGAGGCCGTTTTGTGATGCTTGAAAGCGTAACATGCCGATCCGATCGCGCATATCCTAATCCTTAACTATTTTGGTTTAAATTATACGGAAGCCCCAAGCCGAGAAAGAGATACCCTCTTTCCCAAAGAGAGGGAAAGCCCCTCGACTTGAGTGCTACAATTAAAGAGACAACGCCCTGTCTTTTAAACTGGAGCGAACAAAAATGACGCAGAGAAAACACCCCATACGCGGATTCACTCTGGTGGAATTTGCTATTGTTCTAGGGGTGATAGGAGCCATCATGGGCGGCATTTGGGCGATGAGCGGCAGCATGCGGAATAATACAAAACAAGAGAAGTTTTCCGAAATGCTGACGACCACCGTCGGAAACATTCGCGGCCATTATGCGGGCAAGGCTTATTTTGAAAGCCACGCGGTGGCGACGATGATGCCCAAGCTTACAAGCATGAATGTTTTTCCGGGCGACGCGGTCTATCAAAACGGCGGCTATTCGGTTGTCGATAATCCGTTTGGTTCGATATTAGGTACGTACAACAGCTCGTTTTACGTCTGCGGGTGGATGGCGAACCCTACCGCCGCGCAAAGTAAATGCGATACAACGAGCCCTCCCGGCACCCTTGTAGCTACCCCTCTTTTTGCAATAGAATCTCTTTTTTCCGATGTCGCGTCATGCGGCAACGCTGTTGTCATGAACTCGAATCCAGCCACATTGCCGGGCCTTGTTGCTGTGTATGTTAATGGTAACAAGGACGGTGGCACTACGGCCTTGCCGATATCTCCAGCTGTGGCGAATCTGGGCGGCAATTGTGGAAGCTCCGGCACGAAGGTTGTCGATTTCGTTTTCCGCCTGAATCCTTGACTTCTTCGGCTTTGATTTCCTCGCTTTCGGCTCAAACAAGGAACATGACATGCGCAACGCTCGCTTGCCCGGGATTGTTTTTCTTGCTTTTTTGGCCGTTGCCGCGTTTCCGGCAAAAGGCTGGGCTTTCGATTCCGCGCAGAGTTATGTGCAAACGCAATTTCTGCCGCCACAACTGTTGCCTCCTCCCCCTGCCGCGGACAGCAAAGCGCAGCGCGCGCAGATTGACGCCGTCATTCATGCGCAACAGGGTTTGTCCGAAACGGAACTTGCCGCGCTCAGGAACGAGCAATATTTGCGGATCGATCTGATGACCTCGGTTCTCGGCCCGTCTTTCAATCGCGCGCGGTTGCCAAAGACTTTCGCGATGCTCGATCGCGTATTTGGCAGCGCGGAGCAAGTGACCGAAGCCGACAAGAAATTCTGGCGCACGCGCCGCCCCTATCTGTCCGATCCGCGCGTCAAGCTTTATGTCGACCCGATCGATGACAGCCCTTCTTATCCCAGCGGCCACACTACGGCTTCGCGCGTGCTGGCAGAGGTTCTGGGAATGCTGGCGCCGGATCAACGCGCGGCTTTGCGCGCCCGCGCGGAAGACATCGCCAGGCGCCGAGTCGAAGCCGGAGTCCATTACCCCGTCGACCTTGAGGCTGGCCGAACGCTCGCGCTGCTGATCGTCGGGGCGTTGACCGCCAATAAGGATTTTCAGGATGATTTGGTCGCTGCGAAGAATGAGGTTGCAGGGAAGTAGATTACCCCGCCAAATCCTTCCCCTCCGCCACCGCGACAATCTCATTCCCGCGTCCGACGAGATCGGCAAGAGGTTCGACCGTCACGTCCATTGTATACGCGCTCGCGTGGATGATGTGGTCGGTGCCGGTCATAATGCCGACATGGGGGTCGGGGAGGAAGAAGACGATGTCGCCGCGCCGCCAGTTTTTGTCGCGCCAGTGAATGTCGAGCGGTTTGCCGAACGCCTCGCGCTGTTGATCGACGTCGCGGGGGAAGTCGATGCCGGCCATTTCCAGAACCAACTGCACCATGCCCGAACAATCGATGCCCTTGGGCGTCCTTCCGCCCCACAGATAGGGAGTGTGCAGCAGGCGACCGGATGTGAAAACATAATCGGCGGTATGGGCGAATTCGGTGGCCATGACGTGGGATTCAAAAACGAAACCGCCGCTGGTCAGCTCTAAAAGTCTGCCGTGCTTGCCGTTGAGGCCGACAAAGGACCCAAGCGTAAGTTCGTCGATCGGCGGCGTCTTTACGTTAGGTTTTGGATAAACAAAAGTCCGTAATGCCGTGATTCTGTTGGACATCATCGCGATGGAATCGCCCAGTTCGCCCGTGTCCGTAATATAACCGACATAGCGGTCGGAGCGATTTTGCACCCACAGAAATCCGTCCTCGCGCTCCTCGAACACGTCCATAAATTCGCCATAGCGGATTTGGCTTGTCTGCGTCGCGTCGGCTTTGGGCGCATTCAGCAAGGGCAGAACGCCGCGCAGGCATTGGCGCATAACGGGTTCGACATATTTTCTGGCTTTGACGGAATCGCGCAAAGCCATGTCCGCCAGATCGGCGCGAAAAGCATTGGTGCGAGGGTCGAGGGTCATTATTCCGCGCTGCTGTGCGCCCACATTTCAGGCGCGGGCGCGAAGCCGCTAGTTTCAGTTGTTACGATCGAATTTTCAATAGCGAATTCCACGATGCGGGCGGGAAGGGCGGCGACGTATTGTTGCGCTTCCTCGATCAGGCGGGAAAATTCGGTCAGGAATTCTGCGCCGCTGGCTGTTTTTTGCACCAGAACGTTGCGGCGGTCGAGATCGTCGCGCTGGCGGCGGACATACCCCAGCTCGCCCAGCCGGTCAAGCGCGCGGCTGACCGCCGGTTTGGATATTTTCAACGCCAGCGCGAGGCCGCGCACCGTATGCGGGCCCGCGCCCATATAAACGGAAAGCAAAAGCGCCATCTGGCGGGCTGAAAGATCCGGCGCATCGCCGCGAACGCTGGCGACAAGGGCATGACGCCATAACTCAAGGGACTGGAACTGAGCGGACAAGGAAAAACCCACAAGCGGAGGAAAAAATCGGGAATCAACGGCGCCAAGTGTGAGTCAGAGCGCCTTGATTCGCAAGAGTCTTTCGGACTTTTTTTGTATTTATGTCGCGCGATCCCATTTGTGAATCGAAACAGGGGGTTGGTCGTGTTCTGTGAACTTGATGGGAAACGTGAGGAGGGGGATGTTTCGTAGGAGCGGGTTTTACCCGCGCCAATTTTTTTGGGGAAACTCTCGGCTGGATAACGCTCCTACCAAAAACGAAAAAATAA